>DASRYP010000987.1:0-5555 GCA_035687165.1 Actinoplanes sp.
AGCTGGCCGGCCAGGGTGGCATCGGTGCGGCGGGCCGCCGCGGCGTGCCGGAGGCTGCGTTCCGGGTCGTCGGCGAGCGCCTCGGACAGGGCCCGATGAGCGCGCCGCCGTTCCAGATCCGGAGCGTGCTCGAGCACCGCGGCGCGCAACATCGAGTGGCCGAAGGTGATCCGGCGCCGGTATTCGTCGACGAACACGTACTTGCGCTGCTCGGCGACCGCCACCACGGTGAGCAGGTCGAGCTGCGGCGCGGCGGCCTGCAGCACCCGCATGTCGCCGGTCTCCTCCAGCGCGGCCAGCAACAGGAGCTGACGAGTGTCGACCGGCAGATCCGCGAAATGCGCCTGGGTCAGGTTGTGCACGTCCGCACTGAGCGGCAGGACCGGCGGCAGCGCGTCGATCCCGGCCAGCTGCCGTGACGTGAGCGCCACGCCGTACTCGATGAGCGACTGGGGGTTGCCGGCCGCTTCGGCCACGATGCGCCGGCGGACGTGTCCGGCGAGTTCCGGATGCCGGTTCCTCAGCAGTTCACCGGCGGCGGCGTCGTCCAGCGGGTCGATCCACCGCTCGGGCAGCCCGGCGGCCTGCATCCAGCCGGCCCCCCACGGCCCCCGCTCGGCCAGCAGCAGGCCGACCCGGCTGCCGGCCAGGCGGCGGGCGACGAAGGCGAGGGCCAGGGCGCTCGTCCGATCGAGGTCGTTGGTGTTGTCGACCAGGATCAGCAGCGGCCGGCGCTCGGCGGTACGGCGGACCAGGCGGAGGATCGCGTGCCAGACCAGCAGCCGGTCCGGGGCGGCGCCACCGGCCAGACCCAGCGTGATCCGCAGCGCCTCGCGCTGGTGCTCCGGCAGCTTTCCGATGTCCTCGTAGAGCGGGGTGAGCAATCGGTCGACGGCCGCGTAGTCGACCGACCTGGGCAGGTCGGTGCCGCTCGTCCGCAAAATGCGCGCCCCGGTCGCGGCCGCGTGGTCGGCGGCCGCGTCCAGCAGCACCGACTTGCCGACGCCGGCCTGCCCGATGAGCAGCAGGGCTCCGCCGACGACCGCGGCACTCTCCACGAACTGCCGGATCGCGGTCAGGTCGGCCGATCGACCCGGCAGCGGCTCAGTCATGACGTGGCTCCAGGGCGAGGGCGTCACCGAGCGCGCCTCGTGAGGTGATGGCCAGCTTCCGGTAGGCCTGATGCAGGTGCGCGGCGACCGTACGCGGCGACAACACCAGCCGGTCGGCGATCTGCCGATTGGTCAGGCCCGCGGCGGCGAGCTCGGCGGCCCGGTGCTCCTGCGGGGTCAGGGCGTGCGGTCCGGGCGGCTGGGCCCCGCTGCCCGCGGCGGCGAGCTCGCGCGTGGCCCGGTCGGCCCACGGGCGGGCGCCGAGCCGGTGGAACACGGCCAGCGCGGAGGTCAGCTCCGTGCGGGCCCGGGCGTTGGCCCGCAATCGGCGCAATCGTTCACCGTGCAGCAGCCGGATCCGGGCGACGTCCCAGGGGAAGCGTTCCGCGCCGCGCCCGGCGAGCGCCGCCGCGAACAGGCCGGGGGCGTGCTCGTCGTCGGCGACCATAGCGGCGGCGCCGGCCACCGTGAGCGCGAGCCGGGGCGACAGCCGGGCGATCCGAGTCTCGTGCATCATGTCCACGTGCCGGCGGGCGTCGTCCGGCCGGCCGGTGCGCAGTGCCGCCTCGACCAGGTCGAACGCCGCCCTGGTGGTGAACCCGTTCGGTGGGGTCGTCCCCGGCGGCCCGATCGCCGAGCACAGCTGGAACGCCTCCTCGAAGTCTCCCCGCCCCAGCGCTGCCGTTGCCTGAAGCTGATAGCCCCAGAAAAGCAGGATGCCCAGGCCCCGCGGCGCGGCCCAGGTGATCAGCTCGTCGCTCGCCCGCCGGACGGTCTCGTCCGCACCGCGGGCCGCGGCCACGTACAGCGGCGCGATCCGGCACAACCGGCCGGTCACCGCGAAGTCGTGGGCGTCGCTCAGCCGCGTCGCCTCCTGCCCGGTCGCCGTGGCGCCGTCCCAGTCGCCGGACGCGAAGAGGTCGAGGGAGACGGCGAACAAAGCGGCGGCTGCACTGCGGACGGCCGAGCCGGTACGTCCCTCGTCGATGATCCGGCTGAGGGCGGGGTGACAGCGGGGTCCCCGGTCGAGCATCAGCGCCGCCCCGGTGATCCGGTCGATCCGCACCGGATCGCCGTCCTCGGCCAGGTCCCGCAGCGACTCCTCCATCGTGTCGAGGTCGAGGTCGGTCACCGCCGCGGGCCCGCGCATCGCGTCCACCCGCAACCGCAGCAAGGGCGGCACCCCTGGGCGCAGCCGGGCCAGCAGGTCGTCCAGCGGCTCCCACAGCTCGGTCCGGGCACCGAACCGACAGAGCTCGCTCAGCTCGAACAGCGCGGCGATCACGTCGTCGTCCTCGTCGACGCGGTGGACGGCGGCGGTGATGCTGGCGGTGAGCAGCCGGTGCGCGGTCTCGACGTCGCCGTTGGTGTCGATCAGCAGTTGGGCGGCGGCCACGGCCAGCGGCAAGGACCCGGCGCCGTCCCGGCCGGATGCGTGGGCGGCGTCGTCCAGCAGGTCCAGGGCGGCCCGGACATCACCGTGGATGCCGGCGCCGAGGGAGGCGGCCTGGGCCAGCCGTCGGCTGCGTCCGGCCGCGTCGGCGCTCAGCTCGGCCGCGCGCACCAACGCGGTGACGGCCGTGGTCGCCTGCCCCTCGCGCAGCGCCTGCCGGGCTACGTCCTCGAGCAGGCGGGCCACCGGCTCGTCGGCCCGGAGCAGCACGGCGGCGAGGTGCCAGGCCTGCCGGTTCGGCGTCCCGGCGTGCAGGGCGGCCAGTTCGCGGTGGGCCTGGGCCCGTTCCTGAGTGGTCGACATCCCGACGACGGCGGCGCGCAGCAGCGAGTGCCGGAACCGGGGGAGCCCGTCTCGCGGGTCGTCCACCACCACTCGGTCGCGGCGGGCCGCCTCCAGGTCCTCGGCGAATCCGGGCAGGTCGATGTGCGGCCCGTCGTTCAGCGCGGCGAGCAGCAGGGCCCGGCGGGTCCGGGCCGGCAAGGTGTCCAGCAGCCGGGCGTACGAGCGTTGCAGCCGGCCCAGCGGCAGGGCCGGCACCGGCAGGCTGACCTGGCCGAATCGCTGGTCCGCCTCGATCACCGTGCCCAGTTCGCGCATCGCCAGCGCGTTGCCCCGGCCGGCGGCGAGCAACCGGTCGCGTCCGGGCTGATCACCCCAGACGTTCTGGTCGATCAGGGCGGCGGCGACCGTCTGGTTCAGCGCCGTGATCTCGAGGCTGGGGAAGGTGACGTCCGCCGGCGCGGCGGCGCCCTGACTCGCGGCCAGCAGCCCGATCCGATGGCCCGCCCGTTCGGCCAGGCGGAGCAGCACGGCCCGGCTCATCCCGTCACTCCATTGGAAGTCATCGACCACGACAAGGGTCGCCGGCTGCTCGCCGACCGGTCCCAGCAGGGCCTCCACCAGACGGTCGGGGGGTGCCGGACCGAACATCGCCGCCTCTGTCGCCGCACCCTGGTCGCCGTCGTCCAGCAGCGGGAACAGCAGGTGGTGCAGAGTCGCCCCGGGCACGTCGGACTCGAGATGACCGGCGGCGGCCCGCAGGACACGCCAGCCGCGGCGGCCGGCGAGGTCGGCCACCACGTCCAGCAACGCGGTCTTGCCGACACCCGGGTCGCCGTAGAGGCAGAGGGCGGCACCCGTCCTGGTGACCTGGTCGAGGAACTCGTCGAGCCGGGCGAGCTCGCTCGCCCGGTCGGCGGATTCCCCGGCTCCGGTCATAGAGGCCAGGCTAGGCCCTCGGCCCGCGCGGGACGCCGGCCGACGTCCTTGTGTTTCACCGCACCGCCGACCGGCGTCCTTGCAGTTTTGCCGTCCCGACCGTCCTCGCGCGTCGCACGCTTTAGCTATCTGGCGGCGCACGCCGCTTCCGCGTGTTTATGTGATGCCGGATTCGCACCCCTTACGCGACGCTTTCGGCGGTGCCGGTCGCTGTCCGGCCCCACTTCGATTCGGGGAGTCATCATGCGCAGCAGTCTCATCTGGCGTGCGGTTCTCGCGCTGATCGTGGGAATCGTCTCGATCTCCTGGCCCGACATCACCGTCGGCGCCTTCGTCATCCTCTTCGCCGTCTACTGCTTCTTCGCCGGTGTGATGGAAGGGACCCGGGCGTTCCGCTCCGAAGCGGCCGGTCCGGTCGTCGGCCGGCTTCTGCTGGCCGTCCTCGACATCGCCGCCGGCGTGGTCGCCCTGGCCTGGCCCGGCATCACCGCGCTGGCCCTCGTGTATTTCGTGGCCATCTGGGCCGTCGTCACCGGGATCACCGAGGTCGGGCTGGCCTTCCGGGCCTCCGACACGGCAGGACGGCGGGCTCTGCTGGCGCTGACCGGTCTGGTCTCCGTCGCCCTGGGTGTCGCGCTCTTCGCCCGGCCGGGCATCGGGGCCGTCTCGCTGGCTCAGGTCTATGGCTTCTTCAGCCTGGTGACCGCCGCGACCTTGACCGCCACGGCGTTCAACCTGCGGTCCGTCTCGGAGCGGGCCAAGCCGGTGACCTCCTGGTGAGCGCCGGACGGTGAGGAACCAGTCGCTGGCCGGCCGTGGCTCCGATCTCGGGGCCCTCCATCAGTTCGTCGACGGTGCGACCGCCGCCGGGGGAGCGTTGCTCCTGGTCGGCGCGGCCGGCATCGGCAAGTCGGCGCTGATGGACGCGGCCGGCCGCTACGGGGCGGCCCGCGGTGCCCGGATCCTTCGGAGCGAAGCCGGGTCGCCGGCCGGCCCGGTAGGCCGGCCCGCCATCGATCGGGTGCTCGCTCTGCTGCGGGCCGAGCTGGACGGCCTTGCGGAAACGGCTCGTGACGAGTTGGCTGACGGTCTCGTGGCCAACTCGTTGCTGGTGGCGAACGCGACCCTGGAACTGCTCCGGCACGCGGGCCGGCGGCGGCCGCTGCTGCTCCTCATCGAGGACGCTCACCGGCTGGATCGGATCAGCGCCCAGGTGCTCGGCTTCGCGGGCCGCCGACTCTCCGGCAGCCGGGTCGGGATGATGTTCGCCCTGCGGTCGTCGGCGGCCAACGGTCTCCTCGGGCAGACCGGGTTCCGGGAACAGAGTGTCGAGCCCTTGGACGCCGACGCGGCAGCGCTTCTGCTGCGCGCCCGATACCCCGTCATGGGCCCCCGCGTACGGGATCGGATCCTGGCCGAATCGGGCGGCAATCCGCTGGCGATCCTGGGTATGGCCGCCGCACTCAGTGAACCGGAGCGGACCGGGGCCGACGCGCTGCCGGCGGTCCTTCCGCTGGGTGACCGGCTCGTCGAGGCGACACTGTCGACCGTTCAAGGTCTTCCGCCCGCCACCCGGGAGATCCTGCTGGCGGCCGCGCTGCTCGACCGGCCCGACCTGGCCGTGCTCGACGCGGCGATGCCGGGTCGCGACGCCCGGGCCGTGCTCGCCCCCGCCGAGCGCCGGGGACTCGTGTCGGTCGAGGGCGCCGGCGGCCGGCTGACGTTCGTCCAACCGCTGCTCCGGCCCGCCCTCGGCGAACAAGCCGGGA
>DASRYP010000988.1:0-5926 GCA_035687165.1 Actinoplanes sp.
CTTTTCCAGCTCCTCGAGCTCCGCGCGGTTCTTGAAGCTGAAGAACCGCAGGTAGTTGTTGACGTCGCGATCGTCCGCGTTGATCCAGAACTGGTAGAACGCGTACGGCGAGGTCATCTCGGGGTCCAGCCAGATCGCGCCGCCCTCGCTCTTGCCGAATTTCGTGCCGTCGGCCTTGAGCACCAGGGGAGTCGTGAAGGCGTGCACCGGACCGGCTCCGCGGCGGCGCACGAAGTCGACGCCGGCGGTGATGTTGCCCCACTGGTCGGAGCCGCCGAACTGCAACGCGCAGCCGTGCCGCTCGTGCAGCTGGTAGAAGTCGTTGGCCTGCAGGAGCTGGTAGCTGAACTCGGTGAAGCTGATGCCGCTCTCGAGCCGGTTGCGCACCACGTCGCGGGCCAGCATCTTGTTGACCGGGAAGTGTTTGCCGACGTCACGCAGAAACTCGATCACCGAGGTCGGACCGGTCCAGTCGAGGTTGTTGACCGGCACCGCCGCGTTGGCGCCCTCGTAGGTCACGAAGGGCGCGAGCTGCTCGCGGATGCGCCGCACCCAGTTCTCGACGACCTCGGGCGGGTTGAGGCTGCGCTCGCTGGACTCGCGCGGGTCGCCGATCTGGCCGGTGGCACCGCCGACGAGCAGCAGCGGACGGTGCCCGGCCTGCTGGAGCCGGCGGGCGGTCATGACCTGCATGAGGTGACCGACGTGCAGCGACGCGGCGGTGGGGTCGAAGCCCACATAGAACGTGATCGAACCGTCGGTCAGCGCCTCGGCCAGCGCGGCCGGGTCGGTGGAGTCCTGGATCAATCCACGCCAGGTCAGGTCGTCTACGAGAGTCACCAGGGAATTGTCCCGCACCCGGCGGCGCCGTCGACACCGGGTTTCGCCGCTGCGGAATCGGCGGAACAGGACCATGCTGTACGCATGAGTCGCCTGGGCAGCGGTGATCCGCCGATCGACATTTCGAAGAAGAGGGCCGTGGCCCGGCTCGAGGAGGCCCAGCAGCGGCTGTTGCGCCTGCGCCTGCTGCTCGGCGGCCAGATCGGCGAGGAGCAGATCGGCCCGCCGCTGTGCTGCGTCTTCGAGGGCTGGGACGCCTCGGGCAAGGGCGGTGCCATCAAACGCCTGGTCAGCCCGCTCGACCCCCGGTTCGTACGGGTCTCGCAGTTCGCCGCCCCGACGTATGACGAGAAGCGGCACCACTTCCTCTGGCGCTTCTGGCCCAAGTTGCCCGGCTGGGGTGGCATGGCCGTTTTCGACCGCTCCTGGTATGGACGGGTGCTGGTCGAGCGGGTCGAGGGTTTCGCCACCAAGGAGCAGTGGTCGCGGGCGTTCACCGAGATCGTCGAGTTCGAGCGGACGCTCGTGCACGAGGGCATGATCATGGTGAAGTTCTGGATGCACGTCTCCCCCGAGGAGCAACTGCGCCGCTTCGAGGACCGGTCGGGCGATCCCCTGCGGCAGTGGAAGCTCACCGACGAGGACTGGCGGAACCGGGAGAAGAGACCCGCGTACGAGGCAGCGGTCGAGGAGATGCTGGAGCGCTGCGACCCGAACTGGGCTCCCTGGCACGTGATCCCGGGCAACGACAAACACTACGCGCGGCTCGCCGTGGTCGAGGCGGTCTGCGACGCCGTGGAAGGCGAGCTGAGGAAGCGCGGCCGCGCGGTCTAACCCGCGGGTTTGTAGGGCGGGAGGCCGAGTGCGTCGCGGATCGACTGTTGCACGACGTCGACTGCGGGGCGGGCGTCGATGTCGTGGATAACCTCTTTGCGGCTGAACAGATCGAGGACCGGGCGGGTCTTCTCGTGGTAGTCGCGCAGGCGGGCGTCGAGGGCGTCAGGCGTGTCGTCGGCGCGGGTGATGAGCTCGTGGCCGCAGATGTCGCAGCGGCCCTCCACCTCGGGGCGGTCGGCGATGAGGTTGTAGTCCATCCCGCAGTTCGGGCAGAGCCGGCGGCTGAGCACCCGGCGGCGTACCTCGTCCTCGGGGAGCTCGAGGTGGATGACGCCGTCGATGTCGTAGCTCTCCATGAAGAACTCGGCTTGCCGGCCGTTGCGCGGGAAGCCGTCGATGACGAAGCCGAAGTTCCAGTCGTGCCGATCGAGGCGTTCGCGGACGACCGCCTCGACCAGGTCGTCGCCGACGAGCTCGCCGGCGGTCATGGTGCGGCGGACCTGGGCGCCGAGCTTGGTGTGGTTCTGCACGTTCCAGCGAAAGATGTCGCCGACGGAGAAGTGGGTGAGACCGAGGCCGGTGCAGAGCAGCTCGCTCTGGGTGCCTTTGCCGCTGCCCTGCACGCCCATCATCACGTACTTACGCATGGTGACCCTCTCAGTCGGCCGCGCCGATGCGAAGCGGTCCCGGCGCCGGGCGCCCGGACAGGGTAGTCGGATCGATACTCCAGGCGTTGGCCACGGCGAGCACATCCTTCTCGCCCACCAGGACAGTCGTTTCCTCCTCGAGGACGCTGGGCAAGCCGGCCGCGCGCTCCGCCGGGTCGGGGTCGCCGTGCCACGACGTGACCTCACCGGTCTGTCCCACATAGCCGAAAGCGCGGATCAGCTCCCCCGAGGCAGCGCGCTGCCAGCGGTGCAGCTCGGTGACCCGGTGGGTGGCGAAGAACTGCACCTCGGTGTCGAGCTCGGCGGAGAGCGCGATGACGTCGACGGCGACCTCGGGCCGCAGGAGCCGGCGGCCGGTGGCGAGGATCCACTGCTGATCACGGGCGCCGGGCAGCGGTGGGGTGACGGCCACCCGGTCGTCGGTGAGGTGGGCCAGGTCGATGCCGTCGCGCCACGGCACCGTGCCCAGGTCGCGCAGGCCGAGCGCGGCGACGACCGCTTCCGGATCGACGCCGGGGCCGTCCGCCCGCACGGCCAGCCACGCTTGCTTGCCGCCGAAACCGACCATTACGTCCTTATCCATGACCCCAACGCTATCCGGCCCGCGAGCGGTGCTGTCCACTGACGGTCGGGCGAAGCAGACCCTAGCTCCAGCCGTATTCCTGGCGGAGCCGGGCGGCGACCTGGTCGAAGCGCTTGCGGTCGAGCACGGCTCCCTCGCGTCGGACCAGGTCCTGGTGGACCTCGAGCACCCGGTCGAGACGGATCCAGCTCGGGCGGCCCTCGTAGTCCCAGGCGCCGGTGCCGAGCGCGAGCCAGTTGTGTTCCCCGTCACGGCGATCTTTCGACGAGAGCATCAGGCCGAGGACCGTGCGGTCGGAACGGCCGACCACGAGCACGGGACGGTCCTTGCCCTGGGCCGGGTCGTCCTCGAAAGGCACCCAGGTCCACACGATCTCGCCCGGGTCGGCGTCGCCGTCGAGGTTGGGCGCGTATTCGACGTGGCGGCCGCGCTCTTGGGTCGGCACATGCCGCGGCTGCGGGCGGCCCGGCGGGCGCGGGGGAGGTGCGGTGCCGGCACGTGGGACGGGTGCGGACGGCGGCGGCTCGGGCGGGCGCGTCGGGGCAACGCTCTGCGCTATCCGCCGCAGGAGAGACTTGAGAATCTTGACCACGACTGAACTTTAGGCCTCGGGTGTAACACCGGCATCGGCACGCCCGCCGTACGCCTCCGACTAGTCGACGAAGTCCTGAGTCATCCAGGTGACGCCCTTGCTGTCCCGTACGACGCTCAGGCCGATCCGCTTGAATCCCTTGTTCAGCAGGTTCTTGCGGTGGCCGTCGTTCGGCGGGACCTCGGCGAGCATGCTGTCGGTGAGGCCGTTGGCCGCCGTGACCTTCGCCGAGTCGCTGGAGCCGCTGGAACCGAAGCCGATGTTCTCGCCGGCCGACGACCACTGCACGCCCTGGGCGCTGAACCGGTCACCCAGGCCCTTCTCGCCCGAGCACTGATGCGACAGGCCGCAGCCGTCGATCATCAGCTGGGTGTGGAGCGCCGCGGCCTTCGACAGGTTGGTGTCGAGGCTGAGTGCGCCCAGGCCCTCGGCCTGGCGGGCGGCGTTGAGGTGCGCCAGCACCTGCTCGGCGACCGAGCCGCTGGTCTGCGGGGCGCTCGTGGACGGCACCTGGGTATTGGTCCTCGTCTTCGTCGGGGTGGGCTTCCTCGTCGTCGGCTTGGCCGGGGGCGGATTGACCGTCGGCGCCTTGGTCGTGGGTGCTTTGGTCGTGGGCGCCTTGGTCGTGGGCCTGGGCGCCGCTGTCGTCGTCGGTGGCGCGGCCGGTGTCCGCTCGGCGACCAGGGCCGAGTCTTCCGTGGGGCCGGCGGTCAGCGTGTGCTCGGAACCGGTCTTCACCGTCGTCTCGGCCTCGGCGTCCCGGGTGATCCCGGCGAACGTCAAGCCGGCCCCGATGACTACGGCGGTGGCGCCGGCCACCAGGGTGTAACGGAAGCGGGCGACAGCGGACATCGACACGGAACAGGTCACCTCGGGGATAGGGGGACTACGCGGTCCTCACTATGCGGTCCCCGGGTGCCCTGATCCGCGCGACTAATCAGTCCTTAAGGTTCGGCACATGCAGATCTAAAGATCGAACTCGCCGCCGCGGACGCCGGACAGGAACGCCGCCCACTCGGCGTGGGTGAAGACCAGGGCGGCGCCGGTGGGATCCTTGGTGTCGCGGACCGCGACGATGCCGGGCAGGTTGACAGCGACCTCGACGCAGTCACCGCCGTTGCCGCCACTGCGGGTGCTCTTGTGCCAGCCGGCACCGGTCAGGTCAGCCATCGCTCTCCTTGCTGATCGCCGCGATGAGATCGTCGGAGTCGGCCCGACTCAGCGCGGCGGACGCGAGTTCGTCCCAGATCGATTCATAGGTCGTGACCTCGCTGAGCTTATCGAGGTAGAGCGCTCCGGTGAGGCTCTCGCAATAGATCGTTGTCGGTTCGGGCGAGGCGGTGCCGACGGCCGGGAACTCGAGGATGGTGAACTGCCCGGAGCTGGCCGCCTTGTGCGGACCGACGGCGAACGGGAGGACCCGGACGCTGACGTTGGGGCGGCTGTTGGCCAGGTGGACGAGCTGATTGCGCATGCCGGGCCGGTCGGGAATCGCCCGGCGCAGCACTCCCTCGTCGATCAGCACCTCGAGCAGAGGAGCTTCCGGTCGCGTACGGGTGAGCAGGGACTGCCGTTCGAGGCGCATAGCGACCGCGTTGTCGACGGCGGCGTCGTTCGCGCCGATCCACTTGCGGAAGATCCACTCGGCGTACTCCTCGTTCTGCAGCAGTCCCGGGACCACCGAGGGGGCGAAGGAGCGCAGCCGGTACGCGGCCTGCTCCATGCCGACGTACAGCTCGAACCAACCGGGCACGACATCGCCGTACGCGTGCCACCAGCCTTTCGCCTTGGACTCGTGGGCCAGGCCGATCAGCACCTCGGTCATCCGCGTCGTGGCGTGGTAGACGTTGCACATCGCGATGACGTCGTGCTTGCGGACCGGCACCTCACCCTTCTCGATCCGGTACATCCGCGCGCGGGAGAACTCCAACTCCTCGGCGGCGGCCATCAGCGAGATCCCCGCCTGCTCCCGCAATTGGCGCAGCAGCCGGCCGACCTGGCGGCGCGGAACGGTCGATCCCGTTTCGCTCATGGAACTCCTCGTCGTCGTTGTCACCGAATCGTTCGTGACCCGAACTCGCTGTCGTCGAACTCGCTGGTGTGCTGAACGAGACAGTCGGACCGCGTCGTCCGAGACAGTGAGAATCCCCCGGTGGGAATCTCGCCAAGACATCGTAAGACACCGATGTATCTTCGAGTAAGTGGGCAATCGCCGACCCTGAAGGACGGGGCGCGGGAGATCTCATGTGCTTCGCTTGGGGGGTGAACGAGACGTGGCTCGGCCTGCCCGCGAGCGCCGTGGACGAAGCCGCGCGCCGCATGCTCGGGTGGCACCTCGACGCGAACGGGGTCGTCGTGCGCCTCACCGAGGTGGAGGCCTACAGCGGACTCGGCGAAGACCCGGCC
>DASRYP010000989.1:0-3337 GCA_035687165.1 Actinoplanes sp.
AGCTCGTCGAGGTTCCGGCGGGCGGCGTCGGCCCGGCCGGCGTCCCACGGCGTGCGCCAGGCGAGCGGGAGCGAGGAGACCGAGCCGTACGAGGCGGTGTCCGGCATCAGGTCGGCGAGCACGGTCGCCAGGTCGAGCGTGTAGTCGAGGCGGTCGCGCGACGTCCAGTCGGGGTAGTAGACGTCCAGTTTGACCACGGGCGCCTGGAACGCCTCGTACGGGAAGCCGTTGAGGGTCACCACCTCGAGGCCGCGCACATCCAGCTCCCGTCGCAGCCGCCGCCGCAGGTGCGGGTCGGCGGCCAGCTCGGCGGCCGCGGGCGCGGCCAGCCACAACCCCAGCCCGAGCACGTCGGAGCCGAGGCGCCGCCGGATCGGCAGGGCGTACGTGTCCAGCTGAGCGACGATCCCGGCCAGGTCCTCGGCCGGATGCACGTTGGTGCAGTAGCTCAGATGCATCAGCTGCCTCCGCGCAGGATGGAGTTGCCGGCGAAGGTTAGCCCGGCGTCCTCGTGCTCGGTGAGGTCCAGCCGCCCCGACTGCCCATAGAACTCCACGGGGTTGCGCCAGAGCACCCGGTCGACGTCGTCCTCGTCGAAGCCCCCGGCCAGCATCGCCTCGGCGGTCCGGCGGGTGAGCAGCGGATCGGAACGTCCCCAGTCGGCCGCCGAGTTGACCAGGATTCGCTCAGGGCCGTACTCGCGCAGGATCGCCACCATCCGCTCCGGCGACATCTTGGTGTCGGGATAGATGGAGAAGCCGGCCCAGACCCCGGCGTCGCGGGCGGCCGCCACGGTGACCTCGTTGAGGTGGTCGAGGGCCACCCGGCCCGGGTCGATGCCCGACGCCTTGATCACGTCGATGCTGCGTTCGGTGCCGCGCGCCTTGTCCCGGTGCGGGGTGTGCACCAGGGCGGGCAGGTCGTGGTCGAGCGCGAGGGCGAGCTGGGCCGCGAACGCCTCGTCCTCGGCCGGGGTCATCGAGTCGTACCCGATCTCGCCGACCGCCACCACGCCGTCCTTGGCGAGGTAGCGGGGGAGCAGGTCCAGGACCGGCCGGCAGCGCGGGTCGTTGGCCTCCTTGGGGTTCAGCGCGATCGTGGCGTGGTGCTTGATGCCGAACTGGCCCGCGCGGAACGGCTCCCAGCCGATCAGCGAGTCGAAGTAGTCGGCGAACGAGCCGGGGTTCGTGCGGGGCTGGCCGAGCCAGAACGCGGGCTCGACGATCGCTTGCACGCCGGCCTCGGCCATCCGCTGGTAGTCGTCGGTGGTGCGTGAGGTCATGTGGATGTTCGGGTCGAAGATGCGCATCAGTCCTCCTTGAGGGCCAGCAGGGCGAGCGCGTCCGGCGGCAGGTCCCGTCCGGCGGCGTGACGTTCGAGGGCGAAGGCGCGGAGCATGGCGAGCAGCGCGGGGTCGGTGCGCTCGGCGAGCCGATGAACCCCGGCCAGGGGTACGCCCATGAAGACGCATTTGAGCACCGCCTGACGCCACGTTTCCTGGTCGAGCCGGTCCGAGTACGAACCGAGCGCGGCCGCGACCAGCCGGGTGTCGTTGGTGCGCAGCGCGTCCTCGAGCAGCGGCACCGCCGCGTCCCCGATCGGCAGCAGTGGCAACGCCTTCAGCACGGCCAGCTTCTCGGCCGGGTCCCCGTACCGGTAGATCTCGGCGACCTCGTCGGCGGGCACGGTCGCGAGCAGCAGTGCCCGGGCCGCCTCGTCGGTCGTCCAGCCGTCCGTGAGCGGCTCGCGGCCGTAGCGGCGGCTGGCCGCCGGGAAGATCGCGGCGACCGCGGTCGGCCCACGCCGCAGGTCGCCGGCGATGCGCGGGCCGAGGGCGTCGCGCAACGAGTCCAGGGTGGTCATCATCGGTCTCCTGCCTCTTTGGCGGCATCGCGCAGGAAGTCCAGCGACCGCGCGGCGATCGTCGGCGCCGCGTGGGCATGCCGGGGCAGCTCCACCGAGATCAGCCCCGGATAGCTCGACAGTGCCGCGAGCACCGGCGGGAAGTCGATCTCCCCGGTGCCGAACTCGAGGTGCTCGTGCACGCCGCGCCGCATGTCGTCGATCTGCACGTTGACCAGGTGACCGGCGACGGCGGTCACGCAGTCGGGCACGGACAGGTCCTCGAGGCACCGACAGTGCCCGATGTCGAGCGTGATCCCGAAGTTCGTCGGTCGGTCGAGGTCGGCGTGCAGGCGGCGCCAGTCCGCGATGTCGTTGACGAGCATGCCCGGTTCCGGCTCGAAGCCCAGCGTGACGCCCGCCTCGGCCGCGACCTCGACGATCTGGCGGCACCCGTCGACCAGGCGGTCCCACCTGTCCGGGGGGCCGATCCCGGCCCAGAAGGAGACCGCCTCGGCCCCCAGATCGGCGCCGACGCGTACGGCTCGGCGCAGGTATTCCAGGCGCGGCGCCGGGTCGTCGTCCAGCAGCGTGGGCGAGTGCTTGCGCCACGGGTCGAGCAGGTAGCGGGCGCCGGTCTCGATGACCACGGCCAGCCCGCGCCGGTCAAGCTCGGCCGCCACGGTCGCGGTGCGGCGGGCCAGGTCGGCGTCGAACGGGTCCAGATGGTTGGTGTCGAGGGTGAGCGCGACCCCGTCGTAGCCGAGATCGGCGATCACGGCGAGGGCCTCGGACAGCCGATGATTGGTGAAGCCGTTGGTCCCGTAACCGAATCTCATGTCGGCGATACCTTCCGCGCCAGGCGCCGGGCCAACGGCGCGAAAAGGGCAACAGCTATCCCGTACGCCGGTGAGCCCGCCTTGGCGGTCAGGGCGCCCTGCAGCGGTGGCAGTTCGGTGATGCCCGCGCCCACCGCGGCGCGCACCTTCTGCGCGCTCGGGTCGGCTGCGGCCAGCGCCTGCGCGGTTCCGTAGCCCGCGGCGTACCAGGTCGCCAGCAACCCCGCCGGACCCGGTCGCCGCCCGGCCGCCGTGGCGGCCAGCGCGACGGTGCCGGCCAGCGTGGCGAGCGGCAGCGCGGGCGTGGCGCCGGAGACCTCGTGCCGGGACAGCGCGGTGACCGTGTAGGTGTGTGCGGCCACGGTCAGCGCCGACGGCACGGCCTTGCGGATCCGGCCGCCGCTCGCGCCCAGCAGCACATCGAGCCCGCGGCAGGCGGCCATCACCGCCGGGCCGGCCGGCGTGTTCTTGGCCCACAGGTCGTACGCCCAGACCGTGGCGGCCAGCGGGACAGCCACCGCGGCGGCCCGTCGTCCACCGGCCAGCGCGGCGATCCCCACCCCGGCCGCGGTCAGCCCGGCCGCGGTGAGCAGGGCCTGCCTTGGCGGGACGCGCCCGGACGGGATCGGCCTCTCGGGGCGCTCCTTGGCGTCCAG
>DASRYP010000990.1:0-2649 GCA_035687165.1 Actinoplanes sp.
CCGGGGCCGCAAGGTCTTCGTGGTCGGCGCCGCGGCGGTGCTGATCGCGCTCGGCGCGGGCGGCGTCGGCGCCGCGACGGCGCTCGCCTTCGACGACGGCGGCGGCTCACCCTCGGTGCAGACCGGCAACTCGTCGGTCACCCGGGTGGTCGACCGTTCGTCGCTGGCCCAGATCGCCGCCTCCGCGCAGGACAGCGTCGTCTCGATCACCACCGGCAGCGGTGAGGGCTCCGGTGTGGTGATCTCCGCCGACGGCTACATCGTCACCAACAACCATGTCGTCGCGACCGGGCAGGGCGGCACCGTCACGGTGATCTTCGCCGACGGCAACAAGGCGTCCGCCAAGATCGTCGGGACCGACGCGCGGACCGACCTGGCCGTGGTGAAGACGTCCGGCCTCACCAACCTGAAGGCCGCGAAATTCGGCAGCAGCGCCAAGATGCAGGTCGGCGACACGGTTCTGGCGATCGGCAGCCCGCTCGGCCTCGAGGGCTCGGTCACCGCCGGCATCATCAGCGCCAAGGACCGCACCATCCAGTCCGGCGGCGAGGGCAACCAGCAGGAGAGCCCGTTCGGCTCCCAGGAGCAGCAACAGCAGCCGGGCTCGACCACCTCGATGTCCGGCCTGCTCCAGACCGACGCGCCGATCAACCCCGGCAACTCCGGTGGCGCCCTGGTCAACATCAACGGCGAGGTCATCGGCATCAACTCGGCGATCGCCACCCAGGGCGGCAGCTCCGGCAACATCGGCCTCGGCTTCGCGATCCCCAGCGACAAGGCCAAGCAGGTGGCTGACGACCTGATGGCCGGCAAGAAGGTCAGTCACCCGGCGCTCGGCATCGGCGTGGCCGAGGCTGAGAACGGTGGCGCCCTGGTCAGCCAGGTCACTGCGGACAGCGCGGCGGCCAAGGCCGGCCTGCAGCAGGGTGACGTGGTCACCTCGGCCGACGGCAAGACCATCAACGACGCCAACGACCTCATCGCGGCGGTGCAGTCCGGCACGGTCGGTCAGAAGATGACGATCGACTTCACCCGTGGTGGTCAGAAGAAGCAGGTCGCGGTCACGCTGGCCGAGGCCCGCTGACAACTTTGCCCCGCTGGCTACGGCGGGCGGTGTGACACGGAGTTGTCACACCGCCCGCCGTAGGTCTGTCGAGTGCGATTTTCCGCTGGAAGCACGGCGCTATTCTCCGACTTCGGGAGTAACTGCGCATATCGCCACGGCGGACTCGCCATCCTGCTCGTCGAGCGCCTAATCTGCCATTCGCCATCGGTGGTTCCCCAGGCAGTGAGAGGCACCAGGTTGACCTACGTCGAGACCCGGATGAACGTCTGGGAGGCGCTGGCTGGTCGCGCTCCCGGTGAGCCCTCCGGCCCGGCGGATCCCGGGCTGTGGGGTGCGGTCGTCGACCGTCTCAACCCGACCAGCGCCCGGCCCGTGCTCCGTGCCGGAATCGAGTACGTCCAGCTCGTCGACGCCCGCGGCGGCGACTACATGATGCTGCGCTCACCGGATGACGGCGAGCGGGCCAGCTATCTGCGGCTCACCGGAGAGGAGTGGGAGCTCGCGCTTCTGATGGACGGTGGGAACACCGTCGCCCGGCTGGTCGCCGAGTTCGCCCGCATCGCCGGCCGGCTCGCTCCCGACCAGGTGCGCCGCGTCGTGGCCGATCTGGCCGGCAACCGCATGCTCGACGAGCTGCCGATGGACGCGTTCCGCCCGCTGCAGGAGCTGCGGCGGCCGCTCGCCGAGCGCGTCAGCAACTCGCTGCTGGCCGCCGCCCGCGGCCGGCGCATGCTGCTGGTCAACGTGGACGGTCCGGCCACCGCCCTCTATCGGGCCGGCGGCGCGCTCCTCTTCACCAAGGCCGTCGGCATCGTCACCGCCCTGCTCGGCGTGCTCGGTCTCGGCCTGTTCGCGGTCACCTGGTCACGCGGCAGCCGCTCGCTCTTCCTCACCGGTGACTCCTATCTGGCCGGTGCCGTCACCCTGGTGCTGCTCAACGCTGTTGTTGTCGTCGCACGCGAGTACGCGAGGGCGATGGCCGCCAAACACTCCGGGCGCGAGGTGCCGGTCGCCGGATTCCTCGTCTGGTTCGGCCTGCCCTCGCTCTTCGTCGACACCAGCGACGTCTGGATGGCCGGCCGCCGCGCCCGCCTGGTGGTCTCGGCGGCCGGGCCGCTCAGCGCGCTGTTCCTCGGTGGGCTGGCCCAGCTTGCCGGGCTGGCTGTCCCCCCGATCGCCGACCTGGCGTTCAAGCTCGCCTTCCTCTGCTACCTGAGCGCGTTCGTCCACCTCAGCCCGCTGCTGCCGCTCGACGGGCAATACCTGCTGATGAACTGGCTCGAGATCCCCCAGCTGCGCAACCGGGCGCTGGCCTGGCTGGGTGCGCGCCTGCGGGGCCGTGGGCCGCGCTGGGGCACGCTCGACCGTGAGGGGCGGCTCATCGCGCTCTACGGATTCCTGGCGGTCTGCTGGCTCGCTGTCGCCGCCAACGTGGCCGTCCGGATCTGGGAGGACAGGCTCTCGGGCCTGGCCACCGGCCTGTGGCACGACGGACCGTTCGGGGTGCTGCTGTTGATCGCCGTCACGCTCGGCCTGGCCGCCCCGCTCGTCTACTTCCTGCTCGGCCGGTTCACCCGGTGGTG
>DASRYP010000991.1:0-19564 GCA_035687165.1 Actinoplanes sp.
CGATGTCGAGTGGTCCGGGGCTGACTTGACGGCGGCCCGTCGTGCGGGCGCCGCAGGCCGGGCTGCGCTTCGGGCGGCTCGGGCGGGCACCTGCCCGGGTGGCGATGAGACGTCGACCCGGCACCACACCCGCGCGGGTCAGACCGGGACCGTCCCGCCGCACGGCAGGACTATCAATCATGTGCTCACTAAAGCTCACTGAGAAGTAACGGGAGGAAGTCTTGGTCGTCTTCGTCGGGCTGGTCTTCGTGGTCATCGCGCTGATCCACTTCTATCTGTGGAAGCGGCTCGTCAAAGATCCGCTGCCCGAGGGGCGGGCCCGGCGAATCGGGGTCGTCGTCGCCGTCGCGCTGGCCGTGCTGACCCCCGCGACCTTGATCGGTGTGCGTTCCGGAGCCGCGCCGTGGCTGGCCTGGCCGGGCTACCTGTGGATCGCGCTCATGTTCTACCTCCTGGTCACGCTGGCCGTGCTCGAGATCCCCCGGCTCGCTCTGGTGCTTGTGTGGCGCTCGGGGGGACGTACGACGAAGGGAAGTGCGACCGCCACCACCGCGCCTGACCCGGTCGAGCCCGCCGCAGGTGAAGCCCAGGCCACGGCCGCGCCGGTCCTGACCGCGAAACGGCCGGACGGCAGCGACCACCCCAGTATCGACCGGCGGCTGCTCCTCGCCCGCGGGGCAGCGATCTTCGCGGGCCTCACCGCGGCGAGCGTCACCGGATACGGCGTGAAGGTCGCGTTCGGCGGCCCTCGCATCGACCGCCGGGCGATCCCCCTCGCCAAGCTGCCTCGCGCGATGGACGGCACTCGCCTCGCTGTCGTCTCCGACATCCATCTCGGCCCGCTGACCGGCGTCAATCATGCCCGGCGCATCGTCGACGTGATCAATTCGGTGCAGGCGGACATCGTGTGCGTCGTCGGTGACCTTGTCGACGGCAGCGTGGCAGAACTGGGACGATTCGCGGCCCCGCTGGCCGATATCGAGTCGCGGAAGGGGGCGTATTTCGTGACCGGGAATCATGAGTACTACTCGGGCTTCCGGGAGTGGGTCGACGAGGTCGCGCGCCTCGACATCCGTCCGTTGCGCAACGAGCGCGTCGAGCTCGACGGCCTCGACCTGGCCGGCGTCAACGACCTGGGCGGCGCCGACGCGGGCGATCCGCCGGACTTCGGCCGGGCGCTCGGCGACCGTGACCAGGCCCGGCCGGTCGTGCTGATGGCGCACCAGCCGATCGCCGTCCACGAAGCGGCCCCGTTCGGGGTTGATCTTCAAGTTTCCGGTCACACCCACGGCGGCCAGATGGCACCGTTCAACCTGCTGGTAGGCCTGCAGCAGCCGGTCACCTCCGGGCTCGGCCGGGTCGACGGCGTGCCGGTGTATGTCACGAATGGTGCCGGTTTCTGGGGGCCGCCGGTCCGGGTTGGCGCCCCACCTCAGGTGAGCGTGCTTGAGCTGCGATCGATATAGCACCTCCCCGCACCGGCAGAGGGTCGACGAAGCAGGGACGGAGGCATCAAGATCCGTAAGTTCGTCAAGCGTGGCGATTCGTACAAGCGACGGAGGGCGTGACAAGATGCATCGCGTGCCCTCGGACGACGCAGGTGATGCCGCGGACACGTACGTCGCGGATCTCCACATACACTCGCGCTTCTCGCGCGCGTGCAGCCGCGATCTGACGCTGCCCAACCTGGCCTGGTGGGCGCGGCGCAAGGGCATCGCCCTGCTGGGCACCGGCGACTTCACCCACCCGGCCTGGTTCGACCACCTGCGTGAGAGCCTTGTCGAGGACGGCCCGGGCCTCTACCGGTACGTCGACGAGCCCGAGGTCACCAAACGGCTGCCGGGCTCCCTACAGGCGAGTGCCACGGCGAAGTTCCTGCTCAGCGTCGAGATTTCGACGATCTACAAGCGCGACGACCGGACGCGCAAGGTGCACCACCTGATCTACATGCCCGACCTGGCCTCGGCGGCCCGCTTCAACACCGCCCTGGGCCGCATCGGCAACCTGACCGCCGACGGCCGGCCCATCCTCGGCCTCGACTCGCGCGATCTGCTCGAGATCACGCTGGAGTCGGGCGGCTACCTCGTCCCGGCGCACATCTGGACCCCGTGGTTCTCCGCGCTCGGCTCCAAGTCGGGCTTCGACGCCATCGCCGACTGCTACGCCGATCTGGCCGAGCACGTCACCGCGGTGGAGACCGGGCTCTCCTCCGATCCCGAGATGAACTGGCGGGTATCCAGCCTCGATCGTTACCGCCTGGTGTCGAATTCGGACGCCCATTCGCCGGCCGCGCTGGCCCGTGAGGCGACGCTCTTCACCGGCGAGCCCGACTTCGCCGCCGTGCGGGCCGGTACGGGCCTGGCCGGGACGCTCGAGTTCTTCCCCGAGGAGGGCAAGTACCACGCCGACGGACACCGGGCCTGCGGCGTGAGCTGGGAGCCGCAGCGCACCCGCGACCACGGCGGTCGCTGCCCCGAGTGCGGCAAGCCGCTCACCGTGGGCGTGCTGAGCCGGGTCGAGGACCTCGCCGACCGGCCCGTCGGCGTCCAGCGCGACGACCATGTCGAGCACCTGATCCAGTTGCACGAGATCGTCGGCGAGATCAACGGCGTGGGTCCGAAGTCCAAGACGGTCGAGAGCCAGATGAACCACCTGGTGGCCACGCTCGGCGCCGAGCTCGACATCCTGCGCAAGGTGCCGCTGGACGCGATCGGGCAGGCCGGCGGCGACGAGCTGCGCGAGGGCATCGCCCGGCTGCGCCGGGGCAACGTACGACGGGTGCCGGGCTACGACGGCGAGTACGGCGTGATCACGCTCTTCGAGCCGGGCGAGCTGCGCAACCGGGCCAGTGCGCCGCAGGTGGAGACGCTGTTCGACGTCCCGCAGCAGCGCCGGCCCGAGCCCCCGGCGCCGCGCCCCAAGCCGATCAAAGCGGTCAAGGAGCCGAAGAAGGCGGCACCTCCACCGATCACGCCCCCGGCGAGCCCGCACGAGCCGTTCGAGCCGATGCTCGCCGGCATGGAGGAGGTCGGCACCGGCCTGCTCGACCGGCTCGACGCGATGCAGCGAGTGGCCGCGTCGGCGCCCGGCGGTCCGCTGCTGATCGTCGCCGGGCCCGGCACAGGCAAGACTCGAACGCTCACCCATCGCATCGCCTATCTCTGCGCCGAGCTGGGCGTCTTCCCCGAACGCTGCCTGGCCATCACGTTCACTCGACGGGCCGCGGGCGAGCTGCGGGAACGTCTGGACGCGCTGCTGGGCGACTCGGGCGAAGACATCACCGTCGGCACGTTCCACTCCGTGGGGCTGGCCATCCTGCAGGAGAACGCGAAAGCCGCGGGCCTGGGCACCACCTGGCGCATCGCCGATGAGGGCGAACGGGCCGAGGCACGCGAGCAGGCCGGCGACGACGACCTCGCGTACGCGAAGCTGATGCGCCAGCAGGACCTGGTCGACCTCGACGAGCTGATCGCCATGCCGGTTGCCCTGCTGCGTGACGAGCCGGCCCTGGTCGAGAAATACCGCCGGCGCTGGCAGTGGATCTTCGTGGACGAGTATCAGGACGTCGACGACACCCAGTACGAACTGCTGCGCCTGCTGAGCCCCGCGGACGGCAACCTCTGCGCGATCGGCGACCCGGACCAGGCGATCTATTCGTTCCGCGGCGCCGACGTGAAGTACTTCCTGCGCTTCAACGAGGACTTTGTGGACGCTCGGCTGGTGCGGCTCACCCGCAACTACCGTTCGTCGGCGCCGATCCTGGCCGCCGCCGTGCAGGCGATCGCCCCGTCGTCGCTGGTCAGCGGCCGTCGCCTCGACCCGGCCCGGCTCGACCCCGAGGCTCCGCTGGTCGGCCGCTACCCGGCGACGAGCGTCGCCGACGAGGCCGACTTCGTGGTGCGCACGATCGACGACCTGGTTGGCGGCCTCTCCCACCGGTCGCTCGACTCGGGCCGGGTCGATTCCCGCTCGATCGCCGCCATGACTCTGTCCTTCTCGGACATCGCCGTGCTCTACCGCACCGACTCGCAGTCCGCCGCGTTCGTCGAGGCGCTTTCCCGGGCCGGGGTGCCGGTGCAGAAACGCTCGCACAACCGGCTGCGGGACCGGCCCGGCGTCCAGCAGATCGCCAGGGAACTGCGGCACGCCGACGCGCCGGGCGGTTCGCTCACCGCTCGGGTCAAGCTCGTTGCGCAGGTGCTGGCCCAGCGTTTCGCCGCGCCCACCCTCGACGGCGAGCACTTGGTCCCCGAGGACATCTGGACCGCCGCCGACCTGTTGCGCCCGCTCGCTGAGCGGATCGGCGACGACCTGCCCCGCTTCTTGCAAGAGATCGCGACCGGCGCCGAGGTGGACGCGCTGGATCCGCGCGCCGAGGCGGTCAACCTGCTCACCCTGCACGCCGCGAAGGGCCTGGAGTTCCCGGTCGTCTTCCTGGTCGGCTGCGAGGACGGCCTGCTGCCGCTGCGCTGGCCGGGCGGTCGGACCGACGAGGACGAGATCGCGGAGGAGCGGCGCCTGTTCTTCGTCGGCCTGACCCGCGCGCAGGACCGCCTCTACGTCACGAGCACGGCCCGACGGTTCCGGCACGGCAAGGAGCGGGAACAGAGTCCGAGCCCGTTCCTCGACGTGATCGACGCGGGCCTGTTTGAGCGGCTCGGCGACGCTGTCCCGTCCCGTCCGAAGGATCGCCAGCTCAGGCTGTTGTAAAGGCGATCAGGGCACCGGCCAGCAGCCCCGGTCCGAAAGGGAGCGGTCGCGCACGCCCGACGAGCAGCATCGCCAGCGCGATCGGCCCGTTGATCAGGTGTGGCACGACCAGGCCGACGAGCACGACCGGCCAGCCGGCGAAACCGAGGATCAAGGCCAGTACGGCTGCGAGCTTCACATCGCCCAGGCCCAGACCGCCGCCGGGCAGCAGAGCCACCATGAGGTACGCCGCGAGGACCAGGCCCCCGGCCACGACCGCCGGGCCGATCCGGTCCGGCCGCAGCACCGCCGACGGCACCCCCGCGATGATCGCGACCACGCCGACCAGCCGGTTCGGCAGTCGCAGGCAGCGCAGGTCGATCAGCGCCAGCAACAGGCCCGGCACGGCCGCCAGCAGATGCACCGGCAACAGTGGGGACGGCCCCAGCGAGGCCGCCAGCAGCGCGCCGACCGACGCGCCGGCGAGCACCGTCATCACGTACGCCCGGGAACAGGGACAGGCCGCACCCACCCGGACCCATCCGGAGGGCCCGGTCGCGAAGCGGCTGCCGCAGGACGCGCACCCGGATCGGGGCGGCTCGCCGAAGGCGACGGCCAGCCGGTGCGCGACCCGGGGGAGGAAGGCGGCCGCGGAACCGCTGAAAACCGTCGCGAAGATCACTAAAGGTATGGACACGGATCGGCACCGTAGTGGCCGAACCCTCGGTATGCGGGTCGTATTGCCGACACCAGCGGCGATTCCGTCCCTGTTCGGATGGGCCGCGCACGCTACGGTGACAGCAGCATTCGCTCCCGGAGGAAACCCTGATGTCGCAGAACGGCCCGTATTCCGGCCCTCCGTGGTCGCACGGGAGCTCCGACAAGCCGTATGCGGAGCCCGCTGACCCGTGGGGTGATCACGGGGCGCCCGTCTCGGGACAGCACGCCTCCTGGGACGACCATCCTTCGTCGATCCCGCAGCAGCCGGTGAGTTACCAGTCGGCGCCGATGAGTCCGGTGAGCGGCGGCGGGTCGTCCTGGGACAGTTCCCCGGTCACGCCGAGGCGCAACACCCCGATCCTGATCCTGGTCGTGGCCCTCGGCGCGCTGATCGTGGTCGGTCTCGGCGCAACGGCCTGGCTGCTCAACGAGCGCCGCAGCGCCGAGAAGCAGCCCACCGCGGCCGGGTCGGCGACCGCCCCCGTGGCCGGTCCGGCGCCGCTGGGCAGCGAGGACGCGCGCTTCTATGTGAAGAAGGGCGACTGCGTGGTCAACGAGGGCACCGACGAGGCGCCCACCATGCGCGTCGCGGCCTGCACGAGCGGCACCTACGAGGTGCTCGATCGGATCAAGGGCAAGACCTCGGGCAAGAAGGACGCCGAGCGCAAGTGCTCCAAGGTCACGGGCTACACGAAGTGGTTCTTCTACGACAGCTCGCTGGACGATCTCGACTTCGTCCTCTGCCTCAAGGAACGTAAGGCCCTCTAACGCTTTCTAGCGATGAATCTAGAAACGGCTAGATCAGCCTCGACGAGGTTTTGCTAGCGCACTCTAGAAATTTCGCTAGACGACCCGATACGGTGCAATCGTGGATCCGGTACGGAACCCGTACGCTCCCGGCGCTGGTCAGCGCCCACCTGAGCTGGCCGGTCGTGACCGCGAGCTCGACGCGTTCGACGTGGTGCTCGAGCGGATCGCCCGTGGCCGCCCCGAGCGCAGCCTCGTGCTGACCGGCCTGCGCGGTGTCGGCAAGACCGTCCTGCTCAACACCCTGCGCTCGGCCGCGATCGGCCGCCTGTGGGGGACCGGCAAGATCGAGGCCCGTCCCGACCAGTCACTGCGCCGCCCGGTCTCGGCCGCCCTGCACATGGCGATCCGGGAGCTTGCTCCCCACCACCGTGACCCCGACCGGGTGGACGAGGTACTCGCCGTGCTCAAGGCGTTCGCGCTGCGGTCCAACGACCCGAACGGGAAGATCCGCGACCGGTGGGCGCCCGGCATCGACGTGCCGCCGGCCCGGGGTCGGGCCGACTCGGGCGACATCGAGATTGACCTGGTCGAGCTCTTTACCGACGCGGCCTCGCTCGCCACCGACGTCGGCACCGGCATCGCACTCTTCATCGACGAGATGCAAGATCTGGGCCCGGCCGACGTCTCCGCACTCTGCGCCGCCTGCCACGAGTTGTCCCAGCTCGGAGCGCCGCTGATCGTCGTCGGCGCCGGGCTGCCGCACCTGCCGGCCGTGCTCTCGGCCGCGAAGTCCTACTCCGAGCGCCTGTTCCGCTACCAGCGGATCGACCGGCTCGACCGAGTCGCGGCCGACCTCGCGCTCTGCGCCCCGGCCGCGCGCGAGGAGGTGGAATACGAGCCGAAGGCGCTCGACCTGCTCTACGAGAAGTCCGGCGGCTATCCGTACTTCGTTCAGGCGTACGGGAAAGCCACCTGGGACCACGCACCGCAGTCGCCGGTGACCGAAGCCGACGTGCGCGTCGCCGCCCCCGAGGCCGAGGCCGAGCTGGCCGTGGGCTTCTTCGGCTCCCGGTTCGAGCGGGCCACCCCGGCCGAACGCGAATACATGCGGGCGATGGCCACCCTTTCCGGCGACCCCGGCAACGATATGGACGCGGCCGTCCCCACCGCCGAGATCGCCACCGCCCTGGGCCGCAAGCCGGCCAGCCTCTCGCCGGCCCGCGACGCGTTGATCAAGAAAGGCCTGATCTATTCGGGCGAACGTGGCACGGTCGCGTTCACCGTGCCGCATTTCGGCCGGTACCTGCGTACCCAGCCGGTGTGATCCGCCCGGGACGGGTATAACCAAATTCATGAAGCCCGTACGCACGGCCGCCCGCGCCCTGCTCGCCTCGATCTTCGTGGTCCAAGGCGTCCGCGCGCTGGCGAAGCCCGACGCCACCGCCGAGAACGCCCGCCGCGTCACCGACCGGGTGGGTCCCCTGCTCGCGAAGGCCGACCCGCGCATCCCGACCGACGCCCGCACGCTGGTGCGGCTGAAGGGGGCGAGCGACGTGATCGCCGGGGTGGCGCTGGCGACCGGCCACTTCACCCGTCCCGCCGCGGTCGTCCTCGCCGCCGGTCTGGTACCGACGACCATCGCCGGTCATCCGTTCTGGGACCGTGCGCGCCCCGACCGCTACGTTCAGCAGATCCAGTTCCTCAAGAACCTTGGCCTCTTCGGTGGTCTGCTCCTCGCCGCGGTCGACACCGAGGGCCGTCCTGGCCTGAGCTATCGCGCCGGCCACGCGGTCGACCGTTCCCAGCATTCGATCAAACGCTCGCAGCGCTCGGTCAAGCGGGCGGTGCGGACCGCCAAGCGCGAAGCCAAGATCGCCGCGATGAGCGCGGCGGCGGCACGAAGGCTGCCCGGCTAAATGCGGTAATTGTCCGACTAACAACCTATTTGCGATCTCCGGCGTTAAAGCGGACGAGGGGCCGCGCGGTAGTTTCGCGCGTTCTGAGCCGCTTCGGCCCGGCCCCGCCATGATGCCGTTCTCCGGCTTCGTGGTTGGCATGGCGCCGCCGTGCCCGGGGGACGAGAGCGACGGGGGTCGCGCCATGCCGGCGTTGGAGCAGCACGAGCGGACCGGGAGGTCCGTGGTGGTCGGGCTCGGGTGCCTAGCAGCGCTCTGGGCGATCGGCCACTTCCTACAGACGTACGGGATGCAGGGCCTCGCGGTGGATCACGCGGCGATTCGTGGCTGGCTCGCGGGCGACGATCTCTACGCGTACCGCTCGCTCGACGCCCGGCTCGGCACCGGCCGTCCCCCGATCACCGCCCTGCTGCTGACTCCGGCCGTCGCGCTCCCGCTCACCGCGGCCGGGTGGTTGCTCGCCCTTGTCGGCATGGCCGCCCTGACCCTGGCCGTGCTCGCGCTGGTCGGCACAGTGGCCCGCCGCTACGGGCGTTCCCGCGGCCCGGCCGTGCTGCTCGCGGCCACGCTCGCCCTGCTGGCCGAACCCGTCCGGGCGGCGCTCGGCCTGGGACAGCTCGACCTGCTGCTCTTCGGCCTGATCACGGCCGACGTGGTGGCGCTGCGCCGGTCGGCCTGGGCTCGCCGCCGGGCGGCCTGGTGGCCCGGACCGCCGGACCTGCGCCCCCGCGGCCGCCGCGACGTACTGCGACGCCTCTGGTCGACCGGGGCCTGGGCGGGCATCGGCGTCGGTCTCGCCAGCGCGCTGGCCGTCGGTCCCGTCCTGTTCATCGTCTACCTGGTCGTGACCCGGCAATGGCGGCCAGCGCTGACCGCGGTGACCACGGCGGCGACCCTCGTGCTCGGCGCGCTGCTGCTCGCGCCGGGCGCCACCGCGACGTGGTTCGGCACCGTTCTGCCCCAGGTCGACCGGCCCGGGCCGGTCGGCGATCCGGCCAACCAGTCGCTCGCCGGTCTGCTGGCCCGCCTCTACGACTCGGCCAGCACTCCGGTGCTGGTCTGGCTCTCCTTCGCCGGGCTGCTGCTCGCGGTCGGCCTGATCCGCGCTCGGGCCGCGCACGCCGACGGCGACGAGATCACCGCGTTCACGCTGATCGGCCTCACCGGGACGGCGACCGCGCCGGTCACCACGAGCCACGAGCTGATCTGGATGCTGCCGGCGGTGCTGATCCTGGTGGACGCGGCAGCACGGCTGCGGGCCAACCCGCGCCGACCACGTCCGAAGCGCTCCACCGGTGTCGGGTACGCGTCGGCGGCCCTCGTCACCTACTTGTTGCTCGCCCTGCCCGCGAAATGGGCGGTGGGCTGGAACGCGTACGCCTTCGCCGTGATCGTCCTGATGAACGCCCTGCCGTGGCGTCCCGGCATGGCGCCCGCGACCCCACCCCTGCGCAGGCCGGTCGCATCTCTCCGGGTGCCGGCGATCCCCGGGCCTAGGGGCAGTTGACCCATTCCTCGGAGCCGTCCGCGAAAACCTGTCGCTTCCAGATCGGCAGCCGCGCCTTGGCCTCGTCGACCAGCCGGGCGCAGGCCGCGAACGCCGCCGCCCGGTGGGCCGTGCTCACCGAGGCGACCAGCGCGACGTCGCCGATGGCCAGCGTGCCGACCCGGTGCGAGACGGCCACGGCGAAGACGTCGGGGTGCGCCGCGATCTCGGCGGCGACCTCGCGCAGCACCTGGGCCGCGCTTGGGTGGCCCTCGTACTCGAGCAGGGTCACGCCGCGCCCCCCGTCGTGGTCACGCACCACGCCCTGGAACGAGACGACTGCGCCGGCCCTCGGGTCGGCCACCGCTTTCTCGTGAGCGGCCAGGTCGAGTGGAGTGTCCAGCACCTCAGCGATGGCGATCATGGGCGCTCCCCGGTCACTAGCGGAAGAGGCAGGAAGGGGACCAGGTCACCGGGCGCGGCCTCGGCGCCGGGACGGACGACGACGAAGCCGTGTGCGTTGGACAGGCCGCGCAGCATTGCCGAGCCGACGTGGCCGACCGGGGTGGCCGACCGTCCATCGTGGTCGAGGCGAGCGAGGGCGAGATGCGTGAAGCCACCTCGGCCGGGCACCTTGGCAGTCGCCTCGACGCGGGTCAGCCGGGGCGCCGGGCGGCCCTGCAGGCCGGCGAGCAGCGGGACGACCAGCGTGATCAGGGCGATCACCGCGGACTGCGGGTTTCCGGGCAGGCCGGCCAGGAAACGCGGCCGCCCGTCCGGGCCGGGCACGCGGGCCAGCAGCATCGGGAAGCCGGGACGCACGGCGACGGTGTTGACGATGTAGTCGGCGCCCAACTCGGCGAGGGCCGGGTGCAGGTGGTCGACCGGGCCGTGCATCGTCCCGCCCGTGGTGCAGACCAGATCAGCCTTCGCCAGGGCGCCGCGTACGGCGGTGAGATGGGCATCGAGCGTATCCCGCACCGGCCCGGACGCCGCCCACGGGTCGACGGTCGCGCCGCACCGGCGCAGCCAGCCGGGCACCTGCGGGCCGAGCGAGTCGCGCACCCGGCCGTCGCCCGGAATGCCACCGGTGAGCAGTTCGTCGCCGAAGACGAGCACCTCGGCGCGCGGCCGCGGATAGACGTCGAGAGCCTCGTAGCCGCAGGTGGCGGCGACCCCGATCACCGCCGGGTCGATCGCGGTGCCGGCCGGCAGAAGCTCCTCGTTCCTGGTCGCCTCCTCGCCGGGCAACCGCCACTCCGGGAGGTCGCGGGCCACCCCGCTGACCAGGCCGGCAGCGTCGCGAGTGGACTCCTCGACCCGAATCAGCGCAGCGGCGCCGGGAGGAACCATCGCGCCGGTGGCGATCTCGAAGCACGTGCCCGGCTCGGTCAGCGGCGGGGCGACCTGACCGGCCAGCAGCCGGCCCACCGGTCGCCATGGTTGCGGGCCGCGCACGGCCCAGCCGTCGATGCTCGAGGTGGGGAACGCGGGCAGATCGGTCAGCGCCCGCAGCGGCTCGGCGAGGGTGCGCCCGTCGGCCTCGGACAGCGCGACCGGCTCGGCGGGGCCGGCCGCCGCGCGGCCCGCCTCGTAGGCCAGCTCACGGGCCTTTTCCCAGTCGACCGGGGTGGTGTCGTCGCCGCTCACCGGACGAGCCTATCCAGCCGCGCCCGGCTGAGGGTGATCGCCGCCGTGGATCTGGTCGACGGTGTGCTTCAGTAACGGTCCGAGAACCGCCAGACCGTCCTTCGCCCCACCGGTCGAGCCGGGCAGGTTGACGATCAGCGTGCGCCCGGCCACGCCGGCCAGGCCCCGGGAGAGGGCGGCGGCGGGCACTTTGTCACGGCTGTACGCACGGATCGCCTCGGCAATGCCCGGAATCTCGAAGTCGAGCAGCCCGCGGGTCACCTCGGGAGTGCGGTCGGTCGGAGTGATCCCGGTGCCGCCGCTGGTCAGCACGACGTCGACGCCGTCCGCGACGGCCAGGCGCAGCGCCTCGGAGACCGGGTCGCCGTCCGGCACGACCACCGGCTCACCGACCTCACAGCCGAGTTCCCGCAGCCCCGCGACGAGTCGCGGCCCGCTCGTGTCGGCATACACCCCGGCAGCCGCCCGGTTGCTGGCCACGATCACTCGCGCCGAGATGGTCATGGCTGATCCTCCCATGCCGTGCCCTCCCGACCCTCGCCTGCGAAGCCGTCGCCCGGTGCGGCTGGGTACCGCTCGGTGCAGTCGGTCATGGCCGAGCCTCCGGTCGTACCCAATCGCCGGTCTTGCCACCCTCTTTGCGGAGAACTCGCACCGCCTCGATGCTCGCGGCCGGGTCGACCGCCTTGATCATGTCGATGGCCGCGAGTCCGGCGGTGGCGACGGCGGTCAGCGCCTCCATCTCGACGCCCGTGCGTTCCGCCGTCTTGGTCGTGGCGGTGATCTCGATCGTGTGGTCGGTCAGCGAAAGATCGACAACGACACCGTGTAACCCGATCGGGTGACATAGCGGGATCAGATCGGGCGTTTTCTTGGCGCCCATGATTCCGGCAAGTCGGGCGACGGCCAACGCATCGCCCTTCGGAAGTCCGTCACCGCGTAGCAAAACGATCACTTCGGGCGTGGTCACCACTCGCCCGGCGGCGACGGCACGGCGGACGGTTACCGCCTTGGCCGAGACATCGACCATGCGCGCGGCGCCGGCCTCGTCGACATGAGAAAGCAGGGATTCGTCGGGCATACCGGGAGTTTATAGAAGTCGGTCCGAAAACTTGTTCGCTTAATAGTGGCTCGCCCAACACGATTTGGTCGCATCGGCCGTTGGCGATCTATGCGCAGGTCAGGGACCATATGCGGGGCTGGAATAACGGGGAACCGGCAAACCTGGACCGGCAATCCGGAGCGTTATACAAAGCGCACGCTCCGCTATGCGGACACTGCGGCCAAAACGTCAATTCAGGTAGCGCAGAGCTTTCTATCAGGAACGCCGTGTAGTCAAATCCCCTCCTGTTATCGCTTTCTGCGCAATACGACATGAATCGGTACCAAAATCGCTTCTCATTGCATATTGTTCTCCTTGTCGCGACGGACTGCTTCACAAAATCCTGAGTCTCCGGGTCACCTGGACCCAAAACGCGAGGAGAAGAACATGACTGCGAACGACTGGTCCTGAAGGCAGTGCGCGATCGCGCGCACTTGCATACGCTTGAGCCCGGACCGTGTCCGATGTGCCCGGCGACTGGATGACCTCATTTGCGAAGATCCCAAAGCTCCAACGACGACGCGACCGGTCGGCAGCTTCAGCTGCTCATCGGTCTCGTCGTCGTTCTGGCGTTGGGCGCCGCGAGCGCCGATGTGTGGCATGCCGTCTCCCACCCTGAGCCCGTGCCGCACCCAGCGCTGCTCGCGCTGGTGCTCATCGGCTCGGCGGTCGCCAACAAGGTCAACGTCTATGTGCGGGTGCGCTCCAGCCGCAACGGCACGACCTGGGGCGAAGTGCCGGTACTGGTCGGACTGCTGTTCCTGCCGCACGGCTGGGTAGTGCTCTGCGCCGCGACCGGCATCGCCATCGTCAAGATCATGACGAGGGTGGCGCCGCACCGCACGGTCTTCTCGGTCGCCAAGGAAGTTCTGTCCGCGAGTGCCGCGAGCCTCGTTCTCACCGTCACCGGCGCCGACCCCCGCTCCGACTCGGTCGTCGCCACGGTCGTCGCCGTCGCCCTGGCCTACCTGGCGATGTGGTTCGTCGACGACCTGGTGTTCATGCCGGTCATCGCAACCGCCTCACACACGACGATCGGTCAGGTGATTCGCAAGGACTGGGACGGCAAGCTGGTCGCGCACGCGGTCCGGCTCGCCGCGATCATCTACGTGATCGAGGTCCTCGGCTCCGGCGCCAGCCCGCTGCTACTCGGTTTCGTCCCGCTGCTCGTGGCCTGCCTGCATCTCTGGCACTCCCGGCAGCTGCGCACCCGCGAGGAGAGGCGCTCCTGGCGTGAGCTGGCCAAGACCACCGACGAGCTCAACTCCGTCGAGCTCACCCAGGTGCTGCACGTGGCCGCCACCCAGGGCGCCCGCGTCTTCTCCTCCGACGAGGTCAAGATCGACCTGACCGCGAGCGGCGTCGACCGGGTGGTCCGCGCGCGCGGCAGCGAGATCGTCTACGACGGTCCCGGACCGTGGGAGTTCGCGGGCATCAGCGGGATCTCCGCCGAGCTCGAGACCGGCGACCACAGCTACCGGGCCGGCGTGTTGACCCTCGGCTTCCACGGCCGGGTCAAGCTCAACGAGTTCGAGCAGTACAAGCTCAAGACCTTCGCCGCGGCGCTCTGCACGGCCATCCGCAACGCCACGGCGTACGCCGAACTGCAGCGCCTCAACGAGCAGAACGCCTACGACGCCGCGCACGACCCGCTGACCAGCCTGGCCAACCGCCGTGAGCTCTACGAACGCGCCGGCGACCACTTCCAGGGCCGGGTCGAGGACGGCGTGGTGGCACTGCTGCTGATCGACCTCAATCACTTCAAGGAGATCAACGACACGCTCGGGCACGCCGCGGGCGATGCCGTGCTGCGCGAGGTGGCCCGGCGGCTGGCCGACGCCGCGGCCCCGGGTGATCTGGTCGCGCGGCTCGGCGGCGACGAGTTCGCGGTGCTGCTGGTCAACCTGCCCACCCCCGCCCTGGCCGCCCACCGGGCCAAGTCGATGCTCGCCACGCTCGAGGAAAGCGTCACGGTCGAAGGCATCCAGATCACCGTCGAGGCGGCCGGCGGCATCGCTCTCGCCCACGGCACCGGCGGTGTCAACGAGCTGATGCGACGCGCCGACATCGCGATGTACCAGGCCAAACGCGACGGAGTCCAGACCGCGACGTACGCACATGCGCACGACACGGCCGACGTCAGCCGGCTCGCGCTCGGGGGCGAACTGCACCGCGCGGTCGCCGAGCACGAGTTCGTGGTCGACTTCCAGCCCATCGTCGACCTGGGCAGCGGTGAGGTGGTCTCGGCCGAGGCGCTGGCCCGCTGGCACCACCCCGAGCACGGCTACCTCACTCCGATGGAGTTCCTGCAGACGGTGGAACGCTCCGGCCGGCTGCCGGCCTTCGCCGACGCGGTGCTCGATCAGGCCCTCGAGGCGTCCGACCAGTGGCGCGAGTCCGGCTTCGACCTGCCCGTGGCGGTCAACGTGTCGCCGCGCAGTCTGCTCGACCCGACCTTCCCCGAAACAGTGCTCGCTCGGCTGCGCCGGCATGCGGTTCCGGCCGACCGGCTGATCTTCGAGCTGGCCGAGACGCTGACGCTGAGCCAGCTCGACGTGGTCGGGCGGGCGCTGACCGAGCTGAGCGACGCGGGCGTCCGGCTGGCTCTCGACGACTTCGGCACCGGCGTCACCCCGCTGTCGGTCCTCTCGCACATCCCGGTCCACCAGTTGAAGATCGATCGCGAGTTCGTCGGCTCCGTCCAGACGTCGTCCGAGTCGGCGGCGGTGATCCGCTCGACGGTCGACCTGGCTCGCAGCCTGCACCTCACGGTGATCGCCGAGGGGTTGGAGAGCGAACCGCAGAGGCATGCGCTGTGGGGTCTGGGCTGCGTGGCCGGGCAGGGACACCTCTTCGCACGCCCGATGTCGTCGGCCCGTCTGCTGGCGACGCTGCAGCGCGGAACGGCCGGGCGACCCGGGGCGCTGGCCGGTTCGTTGCACGACGGAGGAGCGGTGGTCCGCATGTCGCGACGACGGTCCGGCGGATCGGGGCGATCGGCTCTGCCACACTTGCCCGCGTGACAGAATCAGGGCAGACGGCGAGCAAATCCGCAGTTGAAGGGGCCGCCGCCGACCCGGCCGAAGACGATTGGTTCGCCGGCCCCGCGCCCGCTGACAGCTCCACGTCAGGCGGCCCGGCCGACATCGAGGATCCCGCGGATCCTGAGCAGACCGATAAGCCGGATGGCCCCGGTACAGCCGTGCATGCCGTAACGACCACTGCTCGGCCGGCCGTTCCTCGTGCGCTCCAGGGTGGCGAGTCGGTTCAGGTGAGTCGGGTGGGGCGCTTCTTCACGAGGGTCGATCAGGCGGCCGGCGGATACGCGGTTGATCTGGCGCTCTACGCGCTGTCCGCGGCGTTCGCCCTGGTCACCGCGCTCAGCTCGACACTGCTGCCGCATCGGGCCTGGGGCGAGATCGCGGTCTGGGCCTACAGCGCTGCCTTCCTCGTCGCCACCCTCCAATTCCTCGGCCATCGGCTCACTCGCCGTCGGGTGGCCGAAGCCGGCCGTCGGGCGTGGCGTTGGCGATTCGTCGGTGCGGTGTTCGGCAACGGCGGCAGAGCGGCCGTCACCTGGTCGACCTGGGCCGCCGCCGCGCTGTTGCCGCTGGTCGTCGAGGCCATCCAACGCGCCGACGGCCGCACCGGCCGCGCCCAGGAGGAGGTCCTGGTCGTCGAGCACATGGGCCAACGGCTCCTGAACGACGGCACGCCCTACCTGTCCCGGGAGGCGATCGCCGCCCTGCCGGTCGACGAGCGCCTGCTGGCCTACAGCCCCTACCAGCCGGGAATGTCGCTCTTCGGCCTGCCCCGAGCCCTTGTCGGCAATGTCTGGTATACCGACGCCCGGGTGTGGTTCGCGCTGGTCTCGGCCCTGATCCTGAGCGCCGCGATGCTTCTGCTGCGCCCTCGGAAGCTCGCCGCGGAGCCAGCCGGCCGCGAACGTCGGCAGGCCTTCGCGACCGTCCGCGCCCTGCAGGCCGTGACGGTTCTGCCGATCTGCGCGCTCACCCTCGCGACCGGTGGCGACGACATTCCCGTGCTGGCGTTCTGCCTGCTCGCCCTCGCTCTCGCGGCGAAGGAGCGCTACGGCTGGGCGGGCGTCGCCGTCGGTGCGGCCGCGGCCTGCAAACTTTTCGCGCTTCCGGTAGTCGTCGTCCTCGTCGTCCTCGCGTTGGCGACCGGCCGCGCCGGAAAGCTGCTCCCGGGCGCAGTCGGCCTGCCGATCCTCGTGCTGGTGCCGCCGTTCCAGGTTGATCCCGGCGCGTTCGTCGAGAACGTGATCCGGTTCCCCCTCGGGCACGGCCTGGTCACCAGCCCCGCGCAGTCGCCGTTCCCGGGATTCCTGCTCGCCCGGAACGTGGCCGACGGGCGGTACATCGCGCTCGGTCTGCTGGTCGCGGTCGCCATCGCCATCGCCGTACGCATCCTGTGGGTCCCGCCGCGCTCGGCCGGCTCCGCCGCGTTGATCTGCGGGTGGGGTCTGCTCGCCGCGATCCTGCTGATGCCGACGACCCGGTTCGGCTACCTGCTCTACCCGATCGCGTTCTTCGTCTGGGCGCCCGCGCTCGGCCCGCGCCCGAGCCTGCGGGAGGTCGGCACACAGGAAGCACACAGCCACAAGACGCCCGTTGAGTGACACGGCCTTGTACCGTCTGTGAGATGCAGATGACCTGTCCGAAGTGTCAAGGCGAGATGCGGGTGTACGAGCGCAGCGGCGTCACGGTCGACCAGTGCACCGAGTGCCGGGGGATCTTCCTCGACCGTGGTGAGCTCGAGAAACTGTTCGAGGCCGAGACGTCGTTCAACACTCGCCAGGCCCCGTCGGCGCCGCGTCCGGCCGCTGCCCCGCAGCCGGGCTACGGCCAGCCGCAGCCGGGCGGCTACGCCCCGCCGCCCGCGCCGGGCTACGGCCAGCCCACCCACGGCGGCTACCCGTCGGCTCCCGTCCCGGGGCATCACGCTCCCGCGCCGGTCTTTGGCCACCACGGCCACTACCGGCAGGGCCATCACGGCCACTACCGGCAGGGGCACCACGGCCACTACAACCGCCGGAAGAGCTTCCTGCACAACCTGTTCGACTAGAGGCGTGCGGGTGCGCCCGCCGGTCCCCGTCGTGGGACCGGCGGCGGACGGTTGTGCGGCCCGACGGGGCTCGGCTGTAACCCCTCGGGGAACCAGCGTCGCGGCCCACGTGCGTACTCCATGGTGGTTTTGAATCTTCTTCATCGTCACCAGGTGCCGTCGTCGCGCACTCGTCGTGCGGGACCGTCGCCGGTGAGCAGGCCGGTGAGCGCCTCGTCGAGCGTGCTTCCCACAAACCACTCGCCGGCCTGATCGAGGATGAAGACTCGGCCCAATTCGTCGATCGCCACCACCGCGTCGCCGCCATCGAGGCCGATCGGGAAAAGCGGCACGCCGATGACCTCGGCAAACTCGGACAGGGTGGCTGCGGCGTAGGCGCCGGGCACCGGATCAAGCAGCAGCAGCCGAATCGCGCGACGGCGCCCGGGTCCGCGTCGCCCGCAGCGCACGCCGGGGAAGTCCGCGACCGCTGTTCGCGCCGCTTCGAACGGTTGCAGGTGCCCGTCCGAGGCCGCGACCGCTCGATCGATCGCCGCCTCGCCCAGTGAGTCAGGGCCGGGATCAGGCCCGATCCAGCCGCCTCCGGCCAGCGTGCGGGCCACCTCGTGCGGAAAGCGACCGGCCACCGGGATCCGGTCCGAACCGTGCCGCCACTCGCTGGTGAACGCCCGGTCCGACCAGGGCAGCACCGCGAGATCCACCAGCACGCCGATGCAGGTCTCGCACGGGCGGCACGCCTCGCCGGCGACGGGATCGCCCTGGTCCCGGACGAGATATGCGGCGAAAGCCGCTTCGGTCAGCCAAAGCCTCGCCTCGTCGAGCGCGATCTCGCGCCCCCGGGCACGGGCGGCGTGGTGCAGCGCGTCGGAGACGACGATCAACTCCGCGTGCCGCTCGGCGCCACGTACCTGGGCCGCCGCGCCCAGCGCCTCGAGACGGTCGGTGACCAACCGATGGTGATTGATTCGCTGGTCACCCTTCGCACCCTGCGCCCGGAACAGCCGGTCACCCGCGGTGAGATGCGCGGCCGTCGTGGGCGCGGGCCGGCGGCGGGTGAGCCGGCGCAGGGAGATCGCCGGATCGACCGTGCCCGGGGGCAGTGGGCGGCGATCACGGTAGCGGGAGGCGATCTCCTCGGTCGGCACTCCCGGCCACGTCGAGAGCACTCCCGTCTCCCGATCGATCACCGTCCGTGCACCGTCTCCGGGTACGGAGAGCACGGTGGACGGTTGACGCGTCCAGATCACATAACCGAGATCGAACTCGGCCAGCATCGGCTCGCACCCGTACCCGCGCTGCTCGGACTCGTTGTGCGCCCAGCGCGCGGCAATCTCCTCGGCCTCGGCTCGCGTGATCACCTTGCCTCCTTTCGGCGGCGAGTCCGTCGCTCCCCCACCTGATCGCTCCTGAACCCGATCGCGCCGGACGACGTTCGCAGATTGAAGTTAACCGAACACGCAAAGTCTCGGCACGGACGAGGGGTGTGACCCGGTGGCTGTATCGGCGAACCGCGACGGAAATCGGGAACTACGCGACCGGCTCGCGCAGGTGCACGAACGCTATGCGCGCCTGCGGTCCGATCTGGACGATCTGCAAAAGCGTCTCAATGCCGTACGGATCACGGTCGTCTCACCCGACGGACTGGTCCGGGTGACGGTCGGTCCGCGCGGCGAGTTGGTCGATTTGCGCTTGATCCGCCGGGCCACCCGGAACATGGACAACGAATACGTATCCCGGACGATCGTGGCGACGGTCCACAGTGCGACCCAGCAGGCCGCGGAACGCGTTCAGACTTTGCTGGCCGACTATCTCCCGGCCGATTCCGGCGCTCTTCGCTATCTGCGCGAGCACGACTTCGGCTCGCTGCTCGGACGCTCCGACGAACTCGTCCAGGACGTGGCCGGCCGTCATGAATAACAACCGGCTGCGGCTCGACGCCGAGGAGGCTCTCGCGGGATCACGCGCTCTGCGCGCGGCCGGCGAGGACCTCGGTGCGCACCGCAACCGGACCGGCGCCGAGATCGCTACCGCCAGCTCCGCCGCACCGTGGGGCCGCGACGAGTACGGCCAATCCTTCGAGCAGCACTACCGGCCGTTCGAGCAGCAAGTTCTCGACGCATTGCAGCAGATCGCCGCCTACGTAGCCGGTCTCGGTAACGCTGC
>DASRYP010000992.1:0-14446 GCA_035687165.1 Actinoplanes sp.
GATTTCCAGCTGACCGTCGCCGGTCCGGACGACGGTCCGCGGCCAGAGCTGCGGTACCAGGGCATTCACGTTCTCCGGGGTACGCAACCAGGCAGGACTCCGCTGTCCGAGGTCGCCGTGCAGTGCCCCGGCCTCATGCGCTCGCATCCCTACATCCTTTCGGGCGCCGAGACGCCGAGCAGGCCCAAACCATTGGCAATCACCGTACGGGTGGCGTCGTTGAGCCAGAGCCGCGCCACGTTCACATCCGTAATCGGCTCATCACCCTGCGGCTTCACCCGGCACTTGTCATAGAAGCGGTGGTACGCCCCGGCGAGGTCCTCGAGGTAGCGGGCGACGTGGTGCGGCTCACGCAGCTGGGCCGCGCGGGCGACCACAGCAGGGTACTCTCCGAGGGCCTTGAGCAGGTCGTTTTCTTTCTCGTGGGCCAGCAGCTCGGGGTGGAAGTCGCTGCCGTCGCCGCGGACCAGCCCGATGTCGGCCGCCTGGCGCGTGACGTTCGCCGTCCGGGCCGCGCAATATTGCACGTAATAGACCGGGTTGTCGTTGGCGGCCCTGGTCCACCGGTCGATGTCGATGTTGATCGGCGAGTCGGAGGAGTACCGGGCCAGCGCGTACCGGGTGGCGTCGACGCCGATCGCGTCGACGAAATCCTCCAGCGTGACGACCGTGCCGGCCCGCTTGCTCATCCGCACCGGCTCGCCGTCGCGCACCAGATTGACGAGCTGCCCGATCAGGATCTCCAGATTCTTCTGCGGATCGTCGCCGAAGCAGGCCGCCATCGCCTTCATCCGGCCGATGTAGCCGTGATGGTCGGCGCCCAGCATGATCACGATCCGCTCGAAGCCGCGCTGGCGCTTGTTCAGGTAATAGGCGCAGTCGGCGGCGAAATAGGTCCAGTCGCCGTCGGACTTGCGCAGCACGCGGTCCTTGTCGTCGCCGTACTCCGTGGTGCGCAGCCAGGTCGCGCCGTCGGCCTCGAAGATGTGCCCCTGCGCGCGCAGCCGCTTGAGCGCCTCGTCCAGCGCGCCACTGCCGTGCAGTTCCTTCTCGTTGAAGTACGTGTCGAAGTGCACGCCGAACTCGTTCAGCGACTGCTTGATCTCGGCGAACATCAGGTCGACGCCGACCCGCCGGAACGTCTCGAGCGCCTCGGGTTCGCCGATCTTGAGCACGTCGGGGGCGGCGGCGACCACCGCGGCGGCGATCTCGGCGAGGTAAGCCCCGCCGTAGCCGTCCTCGGGGGCGGGCTCACCCTTCGCGTTCGCGTAGAGCGACTTCGCGAACCGGTCGATCTGCGACCCGGCGTCGTTGAAGTAGTACTCCGTGCCGACCGTCGCGCCGGACGCCCGCAACAGCCGGGAGAGCGCGTCACCGACCGCGGCCCACCGCACGCCGCCGATGTGCACCGGCCCGGTCGGGTTGGCCGAGACGAACTCCAGGTTGATCCGCTCACCGGTCAGCGAGTCGGTGTGCCCGTACGCCGAACCGGCCCGCACGATGTCGCGGGCCAGCACGCCGGCGGCGGCCGCGTCGAGCCGGATGTTCAGGAAGCCCGGCCCGGCGATTTCCACCGACTTGATGCCCGGCTGCCGGCCCAGCTCCTCGGCGAGCGCCGAGGCCAGCTCCCGTGGCGGCACCCCGGCCTTCTTGGCGAGCTGCATCGCCAGCGTGGAAGCGTAGTCGCCGTGCTCGGGATTGCGGGGTCGCTCCATCGTCGTCGACTCGGGCAGGACCGAGGTGTCGAGACCGCGGGTCTCGAACACGGCACGAGCAGCTGAGAGAACGATGGCAGCAAGCTTGGCGGGAGTCACTCAACCATGCTATCGGGGGTAGACTTCGTCGCTCGGCGGCCACCCGAGCCCCGCCCTCCTTCTTTCACGAGAATCGACGAGGCACGATGAGTTTAAGTTCGCCGGGTCCCGAACGGGTCCCGTCCTCCGTCAAGGCCACCAAGACCTCCGGCCAAGGCAAGCCGCCGACAAGCGGCTCCGCCACCACCAAGAAGCCGGGCGTCAAGGGACCCGTCGGTAAGGGCGGCAAGGGTCGCAAGCCCGTCACCCCCGTCAAGGCAGCCGGCGGTCGCAACTGGGGCCCCCTCGCGGTGGCCGGCCTGGTCGTGCTGATCGCCGCCGGCATCATCGGCTACGGCGTGTACGCCGCGGTCAACGGCTCCCGCGGCTGGGAGGAGAAGGTCGCCGACATCAAGGGCGTGGTCAACTACCGCGCCCAGAAGAACGCGGCGATCGACGCCCGGGACCACAAGGAAGGCCCCCAGCAGTACGTGACGAGCCCGCCCGTCGGCGGCGCCCACAACGCCGCGTGGCAGAACTGCATGGGCGACGTCTACGACCAGCCCATCGCCAACGAGCACGCCGTGCACAGCCTCGAGCACGGCGCTGTCTGGATCACCTACAAGCAGGGCCTCCCGGCCGACCAGGTCGAGGTTCTCAAGCAGAAGGTCCAGGGCAAGGAATACACGCTCATGTCGCCCTACGCGGGCCTCGACAAGAACGTCTCCGTGCAGGTCTGGGGCTACCAGCTCAAGACCGACGACGTGAACGACAGCCGCATCGACGAATTCATCAAGGACACGCGCCTGGTCTCCACGCTGGAGCCCACCGCCGCCTGCTCCAGCGGCAACACCTCCACCGGCCCGCTGACCGCGGCCGGCGCCACCCCCGGCGCGACGGGCAGCTGATGACGGTCTCCACCGACCCGGGATCGGTGGCCCCGGTCGCCGCCCCGGGCGGCGGAGCCCCCGCCCGGCGGTCCCAGCCCTGGCTGGTGGTCGTCGCGCTGGTGCTCGGCCTGGCCCTGGGCGTCGCCGCCGGCCTGCTCATCCCCCGCCTGACCCACCCCGGCGACGACTCGGTCGAGGCCGGCTTCCTGCGCGACATGTCGACCCACCACGCCCAGGCCGTCGAGATGTCGATGATCGCCCACGCGAGTTCGACGAACCCCGGCATCGTCACCCTGGCCGGCGACATCGCGCTCACCCAGCACGGCCAGATCGGCTACATGCAGGCCTGGCTGCGCGACTGGAACCTGAGCCCCACCGGCTCCCAGCCGCCGATGGCCTGGATGCCCAACTCGGCCGGCGCGGTGGTTAACGGCCTGATGCCCGGCATGGCCACCCCCGAACAGCTGGCCACGCTGCGCAAGGCCACCGGCAACAACCTGGACGTCCAGTTCCTGACCCTGATGCGGGCCCACCACCTGGGCGGCATCCACATGGCCCAAGAGGCGCTCGACCTCTCCGACGACAAAAACGTCGACTGGCTGGCCCAACAGATGGTCGCCGGCCAGCAGAGCGAACTGGGCCTGATCGACTCCCTCCTGAAGGAACTTCAGCCCGCTTGATACCGGTTGGCGAGTGCGCTGGGGGGCCTGCTAGGCTCTCCAAGCACTGAGCCCCCGTAGCTCAGGGGATAGAGCGTCGCCCTCCGGAGGCGAAAGCGCAGGTTCGAATCCTGCCGGGGGCACCCTAGTTCACCAGGACTTTCAGGCCACTGACCAGCATGAAAGCGGTCCGTGGCTTTTCTGTTCTGTCCGGCTGTATCTGGCCGTTACCGGCCCTCGACGGCCAGCCAGCCTTGCCGAATCCGTGCCGAAGTTGCGTTGGGTCTCAGGCAACCCGATCCGACGCCTCAGCCCCTAGCGCGTGTCGCGTACCAATGAGTTGTTGCGGCTACCGCGCCTCCGGCGGGGGCACTCCGGCTCCGGGATGGCCGCGCGTCACCTCGACCCGGGCAAGCCGAGCAGACCCCGCCGGCGAGCCCGGGCATCCATGACCGCGGTCAGGTCGTGACCGATGTGGCGGTCGCGCTCGCGCACGGTGCGACGAACGTGGCCGCCACGACCGGGATGCTCGCCGACGCGCAGATCGTGTGCGGGCCAGGCGCCACACCGGCGACGGTATGTCGGGTCTTCGACGATCTCGACGCGGCTGCCCTCGCCCGGCTGGCCACGGCCCGGACCGTGGCCAGCGGCGCAGGGTGTGGGCCGCGCCGGCCGCCCGGCCGCAGGGTTTTCCCTGGCTACGGGTCGCCGGTCAGGACTGGGACGGGTGGATCGTGGTCGGATGCCTCCCGCAGACCCCGTGATGAAGACTGACGTCACAGGTGCGTCCCGGCCGGGCAGGCGTCGTGGGTTCGGGTCTCGCCATAGGCGTTGAGCTTTGGCCGTCTGTCCGATGCGAAAATGTCAGGCCTAGCGGTTATCGTTGCCTCCATCCCCAGAGAGGAGTAGTGCGATGCTTACTGCAAGTGACGCACACGACATCGACGTGGTGGAGCTGACGGCACACGAAGAGCAGGTGTACATCGAGCAGGAGTCCCGACGGCTGCTCGGCATGAGTCTTGAGGAGTTTCGGGGTCGCTGGGAGGCCGGCGACTTTCGTGACAACGACGACCCCAAGGTCACTCAGGTAGCGATGCTGCTGTCCTGATGCCTGGCGATAATCCGCATGCTGCGTTCAGCGCGTTCCTCACTCCGTTGAAGGACGCGCTGAACTGTGTGGTACATCCACGGATTGCGTTCTCTCCTGGCGGCGACACTGTGCTTAACCGGAAGCACAACCTGTATCTCACCGGCCACCTCCGAGTGAACGACGCGTTCCTGCGCCTCCGCGGTACGAGCCTGGAGTTCCGTGCCCGCATGTTTTACATGATCATCACCGATGATCGCGATGACTACGGTCCGTATCGGGTCACGACACGGGGGTACGACTACTCGGTCCGTCAGACCGATGGAGCGGCAGTGATCGACTATCACTGGCACCCAGTGGGTCTCTCGCACGAGAAGAGGCCCCATCTGCATCTCGGCTCATCTCAGCTTCGACCCGATGCCGTGCTGTCGAACAAGCAACACCTCTCTAGTGGTCGCATCACGCTTGAGTCCGTGGTCCGTGACCTGATTGGCCTGGGCTCGGTGCCCCGATACCCCGACTATGGTGACCTCCTTGATCTGTGCGAGGCGCCGCATATTCTGTATCGATCTTGGACCTTCGACTACGAGAGCGAGACTGGGCAGAAGATCGCTGAGTAGCTCAGGTCCCAGCAAGGACACTGTGGCGGACATCGCGCCTGCCTGACGGCGTATCGCTCAAATCTCAGCAGTAGCCCATCTCGAGGCTCACGCGAAGCTTCGCTTCTCAAACCGCGTGACCGAGGACGCGCCGGCGGATCTGGGCTCGGCCGCCATACGACTCCGACCGGACGTGATCGAGCGATCCTAGGGATTGGCTGTCGAACATCGACTATGGACGGGACTACAGATTCGCGCCGTCGAGCGCCTTGATGAAGGTCGGCCGACGGGCGTGCCGGGCACGAAGATCATCCAGGTACCTCATGAAGGCTCTCCGGTCGCCTGTCGCCTGGTAAGCGTCGCGGAGAGCGGGCAGCAGTGCGATCGCCCTTCGGTAGCGGTGTTTGTTCGCGGAATTTAAGACATGACTTTCGATCATGTCCTGGTATGGGACGAGGACGTCTTCCGGATGGTCGATGCGGCGTTCGTTGAGAAGCTTCAGCCACTGCTCATCGCCGAGCACGGTCCGATGCTGCTGAGCAAGGCGCCATGCCTCCTCGTGACGACCGAGGATGCTGAGTACGTTAAGTAACTCGGTCGCGAATACCGGCTGTCGCCTGACGCGTTCGGTGAGGATCTCCAACGCCCAGGGTGCCGGATCGCCAGCTCCGACCTGTGCGCTGGTAACCGCGAGCGCGCGGTAGGTGGTGCCGGTCGGGTGGCGTGCGAATTCCTCGCGACGAGCGCTGACAGCTTCTTCGGCCTTTCCCTCGGCCAGGAGCATGGACACGAGGTCATCGCGAAGCTGTTCGGTGTGCGGCCAGCCCGGTTTGTCGGCCAAGCCCCGCCTGGCCCAGGTGATCGCGTCCTGCCTGCGGCCGGCGTCACGCAGCGCGTGGGTGATCCGCTCGTACTGGATGGCACTGGTGAGACTCTCGGCAAGAACGGCGACATAGCGATCGAGGTCACCAGACACCTCCGCCAACTGCTCCTTCAGATCGCGCAGCGAGTACACCGCGGCCCAGGATTCCGGGTCGGCGGTTCGAGCACGCTCCTCGACCAGACGGGCCACCTCGGCCATACCTCGTTCGCCGAGGGCGCCGGTGAACTCGGACAGCAGGACGTGAGGCCAGCCTGGACCGTCGCAGGCGAGGCCGACCAGCCATTTCGCCAAGGAAATGGATTTCGGTGGAGCGGTGGTGCAGGCACGGGCGTACAAGCTCATGAGCTGGCGGAGGTCGTCGCCGACGATGCCGGACGAGTCGTCCAGGTACATCAGCGCACGAGTCATCCGATCGACCGCCTTGCGCAGCAGCGGCACTGTCCGTGCCGCTTCACCAGCGTCGATCAGCCGCGCACAACCATCGGCCACTTCTCGAGCGGCCTGCGAATACGCGCGGCGTCCGCGGTAGGGATGCTGCCGCCGATCTCGTCGAAGCAGATCAACCGCAGTGAGGAGATTCTCGTCGCCGGTCATGCCGCCCTCCTGTACCACTGCTTCGGACGCCCCGGTGCGATCTGAGCACTGCTGACCGGCTACAACGCCCTCGTCGACCACGGCGTTAAGGCAGCGGTCGACCTCGACATCGGCCCGGACGAGATCTCGTTCACCACAATCCTGCACGCAACCCGCGACCATCTGATCGCCTCAGTACCCGGCCGCGCCTGCGTCCACCCCCGCGACGTCAGCTACCCGATCACCAGCACAGAATCAAATCTACCCAGAATGACCTGATCGACCAGATGCTTAGGGCAGTGTGCCTTGGGGAAGCCGCCACAAGGGCGCTTTTCATGCCCTCACCCAACCCTGACACCCAGGGGACCCGCATGTACGTCTGACCACCAATCTGGGGTTCGGTGGTGGTGAGCGCTCACGTATGCCGCGACCCGGCGGAGACCTTTACTTGGTTAGTCGGGGAAGGTGCGAGTCGCGGCAGAGCGGGGAGTGGGTATGGATGGGGACAGGGCGCTTCGGTTCGACGTGATGGTTTCCGGGTTTCTGCCCGGGGTGGGCGAGGAATTGCCGAACGGGGAGCGTCCCGCCTGGCCGCCGTTGTCGCACACGTTGATTTACGGGGACACCGAGGCGGCCCTGGTCGATCCGCCGATCTCGGTGGCGCAGGCCGCCGCGGTGGGGGATTGGGTTGAGAGCAAGGGCAGACGCCTTTCCTTCATCTACCTCACGCACTGGCATCCCGATCACTGGCTCAGCACCGGGGAGCTGGTGAAACGGTTCCCGGGCGTGGTTGTCTACACGACGCGGGAGACGCGACGGCGGATGGGTCAGGCCGTTTCGGACGGGCAGCCACCGGCGCTCTTTCGGGAGCTGTTTCCGGGGCAGCTGCCGGCGCCTGTTCCGTTGTTGGCCGAGGTGGTGCCGGAGGACGGGTTCGCCGTCGACGGGCATGACCTGATCGCGGTCGAGGTGGGGCACAGCGACACCGAGGACACGACTGTTCTGCACGTGCCGTCCTTGAGGCTGGTGGTGGCGGGGGACGTCGTCTACAACAACGTTCATCAGTTGATGTCCGAGACGCCGGACGGCGGGCTCGAAGCGTGGCACCGGGCACTGGAGATCGTCGATGCGCTGAAGCCGGTGCACGTTGTGGCCGGCCACAAGGATGTGACGCGCGATGACGCGCCTTCGACTATCGGTGAGACCCGGCAGTACCTCGATGAGATCGGGCCGCTTCTGACGTCGGGGCTTTCCCGCTCGGAGTTCTTCTGGGCGGTTCTCGGGCGGTATCCGGACCGGATCGGGCCCTCCGCGGTCTGGCTCACCGCTGACCGCGTCCTGAAGTGAGTGCGAACGTAGGGAGAGTGCGATGACCACGTATCTGATCAACCACCTGCGAATCCCGGGCGGCGTGCCGAACGATGCGGCGCTCTCCTATCTGGACCAGGTCGAGGAGACCACCAAGAACTACAGCGGGAAGTGGCTCGCCAACGGCGACGTCACCGTGGTGGAAGGGGCATGGCCGGGGTTCGTCGTGCTCCTGGAGTTCCCGGACCGGGCCACCGCCGAACGCTGGTACAACTCACCGGAATATCAGGCGATTCTGCCGCTGCGCGCCGACAACGCCATTTCCGACCTGATCTTCGTCGACAAGCTTCCGGGGGGATACAGCGTCCGGGGCTTCGCCGATCAGGTGCGGGCGGCCGTCGCAGCCGCCCGATAGGCCGATCAGGTGCGGGCGGCCGTCGCGGGCGCCCGATAGCGTTTCGTCACCGGGGTCGGGGCCGGCTTCCCCAGACCGTGGCCCCGGCAATGTCGATGGCGTGCGATCAGGGCGACGAGGAGCGTGGCGAGCACCGCCCACCTTTCCGCCCAGCAGGTCGTCAGCGCGCCTCACCGGTCCTCGACGGCGGCCAGCAAGAACTGGGTGACGGCGTCGGGGTGGGAGACCATTGAGAGGTGCCCGGAGGCGAGCTCCTCGGAACGGGCGTCCATCCGCTTGGCGACGTACCGCTGAAGCTCTGTCGCGGTTGTCCGGTCCTCGGTAGTGATCAGGTAGTAGGTGGGGTGCGTCTGCCAGGCGGCGACCTTGACGCGCTGCGCGAACAGGCCTTCCGCGATGCGGCCCTGGCAGGCGAAGAGGACGCGGGCCGCACGCTCCGGCACCCCGTTGGCGAAGTCGCGCAGGAACGCCTCCTCGGTGAGCAGGCCGAAGCCTTCCCGATAGACCAGACCGGCGTTGGCCGGCGGGGTCGGGAAGCGCGCCGCAAGGGCCCCGTAGTCCTCGTCGGGCTCGGGTGCCCGCGCCGACAGGAACACCAGCGAGCGGACCATCAGATGGTCGCCGGCCTCGCTGATCACCGCCCCACCGTACGAGTGGCCGACCAGCACGGTCGGCTCCCGCTGCTCGTCGAGCACCCGGCGGACACTCGCCACGTCATCGGCCAGCGAGGTCAGCGGGTTCTGCACCGACGTGACGGTGATCCCGGCGTCCTGCAGACCCGGGATCACCTTCGACCAGGACGATCCGTCGGCGTACGCACCATGCACCAGGACGACACTCATGGTCACCAGTCTGTCGCGTCCGGCGCCACCAGCTCCATCGCATGAATTGGTGAACGGACCTACTCAGCGTAGCGAGTGGGCGGGAACGGGTTCTCCGCGCTGAGTGGGATGGTCTCGCCCTCGGCCTCCTGGCGGGCCGCGACGCTCTCGATGTCCTGCGCCTCGAGGTCGGCGTCCGGGTCGAATTGCATAGCCTCGTCGGAGGCGGCCGGGATGTCGTCCGGGTCGTAGTCGATGACTCCGGCATCGACGCGCTCCGCTTCGGTACGGCGAGCCAGTTCGTCGTCGTCGAGCCGTGCGGGGGCGCCGCCGTGGAACCGGCGGTCGCGCTGTCCGTCGGCCGCCTCGGTGTTCAGGTGGTGCTCGCTAGCCATGTCGCTTCCCCTTCCGTCCGGGCTCGTGCCCGCGCCTGTCCTACCCGGCCTACGTCGCCGGTAACCGGAGCGTGCCCTGGATCGCACCGGGGCGAGCACGCCGACGAGCAGCACAGCCGCCGCGCCGGTGGACCGAGGGGAAAGCCGCGGCGACCTGCCTTGCGCAGCCCGAACCCGGGGGCGGCTGAGGCGCTCAGAGGGGCAGCACGACCTGCGTCGGCGTCTGCCCCACGCACGTCACTGCCATCCGGTATTTCGCCGTCGCGCCGGCGAAGAGGATCCGCGCCGTGATCGCCGGCCCGGGTTCGGTGGGCTGCGCCGTGAAGCCCTCAGCCGGCTCCCACCCGGTCACCGTCGCCTTCCCCTGGGCGCAGGTGGCGAAGACAGCCCCGCCGCGCGACTCGAGCCGCTTGCCCTGCGGCGGCGGCGCCGGCTGCGACGACGACGGCGGCGGCTGGCCCGACGCGCTGGACCGGGGCGGGCGGCTGTCGGTCGGAGCGGCCGGCGTCGCCGCGGTGGGCGCGGCCGACAGCACCACACCATTTCCGGCGATCACTGCACCGGGGCCGGGCCGGGGAAGGTCGTCGGCACCCGGCCCGGGCCGGGTGCCGACGGCGCCGACCGAGGGGGAAGCGGAGGCCCTGATCGCGGACGTGGCAGCCGAGGCGGGCGCGTCGACCGCCTGCGGTGGCCCCGGCCGTGCCGGATCCTCCGGCGTCAGGAACCAGGTGATCAGCGCGGCGGTCACGACCGCAAGGCCACCGACGACCAGGACATATTTCTTCCGTACGCCGGTGGACCGCGCTTCGGACGGGCGGAGCGGCCGATCGAGGACCGCCGCGCCACGGTTTGGCTTCCCCACGTCGCCGAGCGCCGCCGCCACGGCCGAATTGTCGTTCGGTCGCGCCGCGTATCGCGGTGCCGACACATCGCCGGCCGCGGCCTCGGCGGCGTCACCCAGCGTGGCCGCCACCTCGGTCGCGGTGGGGCGGTCGGCGGGATCCTTGAGCAGGCAGCGGTCGATCAGGCGGGCGACCGCTGCGGGCACGCCCGGCAGCTCCGGCAGCGGCTGCGGATCCACGTACACATGGGCCTCGAGCATTTGGGTCGTGCTCTCGACACTCCACGGCGACTCGTGCGCCAGCAGGCGGTAGAGCAGCACCCCCAGGGCATACACGTCGGAGGCGGGCACCACCTCGTCGCTGGTGAGACGCTCGGGCGCCAGGTAGGCCGGGGTGCCGATCAACCCCTCCTCCGGGGACACGGGACCGGCCGCGGCGGCGATGCCGAAGTCGACCACTTTCACACCCGTTGGAGTGACCATGATGTTCGCCATCTTGATGTCGCGGTGGACCAGGCCGTCCTCGTGGGCGGCGGCGAGCCCGGCCGCGACCTCGCCACAGATCCGGAAGATCGTGCGCGGCGGCAGCGGCCCGGACGACACTCGCTGCTGCAGGGTCGGGCCGTTGACCAGTTCCATCACGACGTACGGACGGGCCGTACCGTCCTCGTCGGCCTCGCCGTAGTCGTAGACCTGGGCGATGTTCGGGTGGGAGAGGGTCGCCGCCGACCTGGCCTCGTCCCGGATGCGGGCGCGCGACAGCGGATCACCGGCGAACCGGCCGGCCAGCACCTTGACCGCGACCGGGCGGCCCAGCACCTCGTCGCGGGCACGCCACACCACGGCCATGCCGCCGGAGCCCAGCTTGCTCAGCAACGTGTAGCGGCCGTCGAGTGCCTGCCGAACTTCCACCGGGGCAGTCTGCCTGTCCCGCCGCGAAATCGCACATCCGAACAAGCCTCGAATAGCGCTCGCTTTCACCTTCTCCGTGATCGACATATCGTTTCCCTCGGCGCCTCGAGGGCCGACGAATATCGATCTAGGAGCGGCCTGGCGAATTCGATTCGGCGGCGGCTCGCGGACGCCGCCCTCGGCCGGCTTCTGCGGCAGGCGCCGGCGACGAACGACTACGTCGGCCCGCACGACTTCCGCGAGGCGGTCTTCGGTACGGGCGCGTTCACGCTCGGCGATTTCCTCGGCTGGAGCGACCTGATCGCCCATCAGGAAGAGGGCGCGCCGCTCCGGCGGGCGGCCGACGGGGTAACGGCACAGTGCAGCGCCTGACACTCACCCTCGACCCGTGCTTCCACCGGCTCGCGGCCGGCCACCGGCTGCGCCTGCAGGTCTCGGCGGCTCGTTCCCCCGTTTCGCCCGGACTCTCGGCACGCCCGGCACCCGGCGGAGGCGCACACACTCCGGCCGCAGGAGCACACCGTGCACTGCGCCGAATCACGGCTCACCCTGCTCGGCGCGGCGCCCGAATGATCATTTTTGCCGGGGTGCTTCATCCACCATTCGGTGAATTGACGCGCCTGACCCAAATTGTCGAGCCGGAGGACCCACAAATTGCTGTAGGTGTCCTTCGGGTATTTCGTGGTCGCCTCGATGATCGCCAGATCGTCGGTGACGATGAGCGGATGCCACTCGAAGGTCGTGCTGCCCGGATGGTCCTTGATCTTCAACCACTGCTGAACGATCGCGTCGCGGCCGAGCCACGGTTTCGCGAACGCCGGGGCCGCAACCCACCTTACGGAGTCTCGGCATAGGCCAGCCTGCCGAACTCGGTCAGCGCGTCGCTCCACAACAGATCGCTGACCTGGCCGAGCAAGATGAAGATCAGTCTCTCGCGCGGATCGGTGAACCAGTCGGTGCCGAACCCGCCGGACCAGCCATAACGGCCCGGACCGCTCACCTCGTCGGCCTTGACCGTGACGCCGAGCCCATAGCCCCAGCCGGTGCCGCCGAGGAGGAAGCCGCCGCTCTCGATCTGGTCGGGGGTGAGGTGGTTGGTGGTCATCGCGGCGACGGATTTCTCGGTGAGCAGCCGCGTGCCGCCGTGGACGCCACCGTTGAGGAGCAGCCGGGCGAAGGCCAGATAATCGTCGGCGGTGGAGAGTAGCCCGGCGGAGCCGTCGGCGAAGACCGGCGGCCTGGTCCACACCTCGCGCGGCTCGATCTCGGAACGGCTCAGCACCCCGGTCGTGCCGTCGGTCTGGTAGTGGACCGGCACCTCGGCGACCCGCTCGGCGGGCGCCCAGAAGCCGGTGTCACGCATGCCGAGCGGGGCGAAAAGGCGCTCGTGGAGCAGGTCGCCCAGCGTCGAGCCGGAGGCCCGGGCGAGCAGCACGCCGAGAACCCGCGTGCCGGCGTTATACATCCATTTGTCACCGGGCTGGTGCACCAGCGGCAGGGACCCGAACCGCCGGATCCACTCGTCGGGGCCCAGCGTGGTGCGGGGCTCTGGCGGGCCCGGCCGCAGGCCGAGCTCGTCGGCGGCCCGGACGATCGGATAGGGCGGGTCGACCTCGCCGTCGGCTGCGAGCACGAAGCCGGCGCCGAGCGTGAAGGTCAGCAGGTCCTCCACGGTGACCGGACGGGCCAGGGCGACCGTCTCGTCGAGCGGAGCGTCGGGGCGGACCAGCACGCGCTGGCCGGCCAGCTCGGGCAGGAACGCGGCCACCGGTTCCTCAAGATCGAGCACGTCGTCCTCGGCGAGCATCAGGGTGACCGCCGCCAGCACCGGCTTGGTCATCGACATGATGCGGAACGGGGTGTCCCGGCGCATCGGCGCGTCGCCGCCGAACCCGGTGACACCGACCGCGTCGACCCACACATCGTCGTCGCGGGCCACCAGGGCCACGAGGCCGGGGAAGTCGCCGCGGTCGATCCGCGCGGTCATGGCTTGCCTGAGCTGACTCGACATGGGTCTCACCCTGCCAGGACCCACCGACAATTTCAGTTCTTGTCGGTGGGCGTGGCTAGGGTCTCGTTATGAATCACGACTGGCGGCACCTGCCCGCCCCGGCCCGGCCGATCGCCGCGGCGGCCACTGCGGCGGTGATCGCGGCCCAGGCCCACGACGGTGACGCGCTCGACGCGGCGGTCGCCGATCTCGCCGCGCTCGACCCGGCCCGGTCCGGGCTCATCCTCGGCACCACCACCCGCCTGTTGCTCGAGCGGGCCAACCCCGACGGTCTCGACGGCGACGCCGTGCGCGAGGTGCTCGAGCGGTGCGTGCGCTCCGCCGCCGGGTGGCAGCCCGACACCGATCCCCACGTGATGTTGTACCTGTTGGCCGGTGCTCTCGGCGTGCTCGACGAGGACGCGGCGCCCGCCCCCAAGCCCGAGGTGCTGGCCCGCCACGCTGCCCTGCTCCTGGCCGAGCTGCTCCACGGTGGGCCGCCACGGGAGGCGTTCACCGCGGCTCTGACCGAGATCGAGCGCACCCAGCTCCACGACTGAGTCGTTGAGCTTCGAGCCAGCGAGATTCGGGCCGGAGCAGGAGGCAGCCATGACAGGTACGGAGCCGGGACTGGCACTTCGCCCGATGCTGCACGTGGCCGACCTGGCCGGTTCCATCGCGTTCTACCAGCATCTCGGCGGCGAGATCATCCACGGCGGGGCCGACAGCGACTGGGTGCTCATGCAGCTCGGCACAGTCCAGATCGGGCTGCTGGCCCGCCCACCCGACCGCGCCCGCGGCGAGGACACGGTCGAGCTGACTTTCGACGCGCGGATACCGCTCGCCGACCTCGAATCCCAGCTGCACAAGGCGGGCATCCCGATCGACGAGATGGGCACCGACCGCGACTTCGGCGAACAGCTCCACCTGCGCACGCCGGAGGGCCTGCTCCTGAAGATCAGCAGGCGCGTGCCGGCCTGACCGGCGTGGCGGTCGGCTGTGAGCTGCACGGCAGAGCTTCCCCCTCGGGGCGCGGCGTTTGGCACCATTGCCCCTATGGCGTCGGTCGCGATCTTCCACTCCCGTTACGGGCTGCGACCGGCTGTGGTGCGCGCGGCCGAACGGTTGCGGTCGATCGGGCACACCGTCGTCGCCCCCGACCTCTACGGGCAACCCGCGACCGACTCAGCCGACGAGGGCGCCGCGCTGGCCGGCAAGGTCGGCTGGAACGAGATCGTCGATCGCGGCCGGGCGGCGCTGCGGGAGATGCCACCGCGTAC
>DASRYP010000993.1:0-10324 GCA_035687165.1 Actinoplanes sp.
ACCGCCTCGCCGACGCTCTCCCCCACCGCCCCGAACGCCTCGCCGCGGAACGTCCGCCCGTCCTCCAGCACGAGCAGGGCTGCCGTCACCGGACCGCCTTCCCGTCCAGCACGGTCGGCTCGCCGCGCAGGAACGTCGCGACCACCCGCCCGGGCAGCTCGCGTCCCGCGTACGGCGTGTTGCGGCTGCGGGAGGCGGACGCGGCCGGGTCCGGCACCCAGCGCGCGGCCGGGTCGACCAGCGTGAGCGAGGCCGGCGCGCCCTCGTCCAGCGTCGGCGCCACCAGCCCGCCGATCCGCGCCGGCGCCACCGCCATCCGGTCGGCGACCCCGCGCCAGTCCAGCAGCCCGGTGCCGTGCATGGTCAGCAGCGCGACCGACAGCGCGGTCTCCAGCCCGAGCATCCCGGGCCGGGCCGCGGCCCACTCGGTCTCCTTGTCCTCCAGCGCGTGCGGCGCGTGGTCGGTGGCGACGGCGTCGATCGTGCCGTCGGCCAAGCCGAGCCGGACGGCCTCCACATCGGCGTCCGTCCGCAGCGGCGGGTTCACCTTGAACACCGGGTCGTAGCCCTCGGCGCACGCGTCGGTGAGCAGCAGGTGGTGGGGCGTCACCTCGGCGGTGACGTCGACGCCCTGCGCCTTGGCCCACCGGATCACCTCGACCGAGCCGGCGGTCGAGACGTGACAGACGTGCAGGCGGCTGCCCACGTGCTCGGCGAGCAGCACGTCGCGGGCGATGATCGCCTCCTCGGCGACGGCCGGCCAGCCGGTCAGACCGAGCCGCGTGCTGACCTCGCCCTCGTGCATCTGCGCGCCCTCGGTGAGCCGCGGCTCCTCGGCGTGCTGCGCGATGATCCCGTCGAAGGCCTTCACGTATTCGAGCGCGCGGCGCATCAGGCGCGGGTCGGCGACACAGTGCCCGTCGTCCGAGAAGATCCGCACGTTCGCCGCAGACGTCGCCATCGCGCCCAGCTCGGCGAGCTGCTTCCCGGCGAGCCCGACGGTGACCGCACCGATCGGCTGCACGTCGACCAGGCCCGCCTCGCGGCCGAGGCGCCAGACCTGCTCGACCACGCCGGCGGTGTCGGCGACCGGCGACGTGTTGGCCATCGCGAAGACCGCCGTATACCCGCCGAGCGCCGCGGCCCGGGAGCCGGTCTCGACGGTTTCGGCGTCCTCGCGGCCCGGCTCCCGCAGGTGGGTGTGCAGGTCGACCAGGCCCGGCAGCGCGACCAGACCGGAAGCGTCGATGATCTCCGCGTCTCCCGCGGGGCCGGAGGCGATGACCCCGTCGCGGATCAGAAGATCACGCGGTGCGTCACCGACCACCGACACGTTTCGCAGCAGGTATGAGGTCACGCCTTGCCTCCCAGGAGCAGGTAGAGAACAGCCATCCGAGCGCTCACGCCATTGGCGACCTGCTCGACGATCGTGGACCGCGAGGAGTCCGCCACCTCGGGCGTGATCTCCATGCCGCGGTTCATCGGGCCGGGGTGCATCACGATCGCGTGCTCCGGCAGCTTGCGCATGCGCGCTAGATCGAGACCGTAGCGGCGGCTGTATTCCCTGGCTGAGGGGAAATACGAGTCCTGCATGCGCTCGGTCTGCACTCGCAGCATCATCACGACGTCCATGTCGGGCAGGACGCTATCGAGGTCGTACGACACTTTTGTGAGCGGCGCGAGCGCGGCGGCGACGTCCAGGGGGATCAGCGTCGGCGGCCCGACCAGCGTGATCCGCGCGCCGAGAGTGGTCAGCAGCAGAACATTCGACCGCGCGACCCGGCTGTGCAGCACGTCCCCGACGATGGCGACGTTCAAGCCGTCCAACCGGCCGAGCCGGGATCGCATCGTGTACGCGTCGAGCAGCGCCTGCGTCGGATGCTCGTGAGTCCCGTCACCGGCGTTGACCACCGACCCCTCGATCCACTGAGCCAGCCGGTGCGGCGCACCCGAAGCGGGGTGCCGGATGACGACCGCGTCGGCCCCCATCGCCTGCAGGGTCAGCGCGGTGTCCTTGAGGCTCTCGCCCTTCGAGACGCTGGACCCCTTGGCCGAGAAGTTGATGACGTCGGCCGAGAGCCGCTTGGCCGCCGCTTCGAACGAGATGCGCGTACGGGTGGAGTCCTCGTAGAAGAGGTTGACCACCGTGCGGCCGCGCAGCGTCGGCAGCTTCTTCACCTCGCGGCCGGCGAGCGCGGCCATCTCGCCGGCGGTGTCCAGGATGAGAGTCGCGGTGGACGCGTCCAGGTCGGCGGCCGAGCGCAGATGCTTGATCACTTGTCCCCCCCGGTCAGCTTGACCTCGTCGAGCCCGTCGGTCTCGGTCAGCGCGACACGGACGCTCTCGGCCAGCGAAGTCGGAATGTTCTTACCCACGTAGTCGGCGCGTATGGGCAGCTCACGGTGGCCGCGGTCGACCAGCACGGCGAGCTGCACCGAACTGGGCCGCCCCTCGTCCTTCAGGGCGTCGAGCGCGGCACGCACCGTCCGGCCGCTGAAGAGCACGTCGTCGACGAGCACGACTCGCCGGCCGTCGATGCCGTCGCCGGGCAGCTCGGTCTTGCCGAGCGCACGGGTGGCCTGCAGCCGCAGGTCATCGCGGTAGAGCGTGATGTCGAGAGACCCGACCGGAACGTCGATGCCCTCGAAGGCGTGGATGCGGGCGGCCAACCGCCGGGCCAGCGGCACGCCGCGGGTGGGGATTCCGAGGAGGACGGTGCCGGTGGCGCCCGACGTCTTCTCGAGAATTTGATGAGCGATGCGATCGACGACCCGGTGCAGGTCGGCGGCGCTCAGAATGATCTTTGTGGTCACGTCGGCGCGCGGCGAAGCCACGGCGGACCTCCTTCCCCGCCTCACGGGACGGGTCGTTAAAGGACGTCTGACGGAGCAACCCCCGAAGGAGAGGCCCCAATGGCTGACGCTACGTTACCAGTGGACGCGGCGATGACTATCGTGACGTGCCCGACGTGAGTACACGACGGACCAATCCGACAAGTCTCCCTCGGGCCGCGCGACTCATCGGTAACCGACACTTGACCGGGGGTCGCAAACTCCGTACCGTCACGCTGCGTAGCGATCGCGGAGGGGAACCCTCCGGGCCAGCACAGTGGGAGTGTTCCGAATGCCGTCTGAGTACGCCAAGTCGCTGGGCGCGCGTCTGCGCTCCATCCGACAGCAGCAGGGTCTGTCCCTGCAGGGTGTGGAAGAGAAGTCGAACGGTCGGTGGAAGGCCGTCGTGGTGGGTTCGTACGAGCGCGGCGACCGTGCCGTGACCGTCTCGCGCCTCGCCGAGTTGGCAGACTTCTACCGTGTCCCCGTCTCGGAACTGCTGCCCGACGGCAGCGGAGTCCGACTCGAGGCCACCAACAAAATCGTGCTGGACCTCGAGAAGCTTTACGACACCACCGGCGAGGATCTCGCCTATGTGGCGCGTTACGCCCGAGCGATCCAGCAGCAGCGCGGCGACTACAACGGCCGCGTCCTGTCCATCCGTGCCGACGACCTGCGGGCGCTGGCCATCGTTTACGACATCTCGCCGTCGGGCTTGATCGAGCGCCTGACCGAGCAGGGTGTCCTGGTCGCCGACCCCCGGGCTTTCTTCGCCAGCTGAGAAAGCGCTCCCGCAGCTCGCGTGCTTCACCAGGCGCCCGCGGCGGAAGCCGTCCGACCTGCAACAACGCCGGTCCCCACCGGCGCCGTCCCCCATCCCCCGACCACGCCGACTCCACAACGGCGCGAGTCCCGATTCCGAAAAGCCCGCGTTCATCGCGGGCTTTTTCGTATCCCCGGGCGTCCCAAAAAAGGGACACCCCCGCGGCCGCCCGTCTGCCGCATGGACACACCCGAAAACCCACGTCCGTCGTCGGCTCGTTGCGTCCAAGCCAACCCGAAAAACCAGGGCCCATCAAGTACGCGGCCGCAACTCTTTCAACCGGATCCGACCTCCCGGTGGAGGCCGTCAGCCCCCAAAACCAGCCAAAGGACTCCCTGCGATCTACGCCCCGCATCCCGGCCGCCACTCCACACCATCGACCGAAGCGACTGCTCAGCCCAGGCCCGCCGGGCCGAGACCCACCGCAGAGCCCCAGCGCCGTGTTCCCGACCACGCGCGACGGTCGCCGTCACGGATCGTGGTGGCCGCCATCACAAGATCCTTTGTGCCGCCTGTTTTCGCACAATGAGGGAGGACGACGGTGCGATCCGTCGCAAAGTTTCCAGGCCAGCTCACCGACGCCGCCGACGCCGATTTCGACCAGCCCTACCGACCACAACTTCCCGGGTGCAGGGCTCAATCCAGGCCGGCTTCACCGCACTGCCCCTGGTCCCGCTGCTACCAGGCACGCTGACCGGCGGTTCGTGGTCGGCAGCGCCGGGACGGCCTGCCCGGGTCGAGCAGGCGCAGGTTTCGGAGCGCGAAAAGGCTCCGAACGCCGGACCGGAGTCAGCGTTCGGAGCCCGGGTGGGTCAGCGCGTGGCGAACTCGGCGATGCGGCCGAGGATGCCGTTCAGGAAGCGCGGGCTGTCGTCCGTCGACATCTGCTTGGCCAGCTCGACGGCCTCGGTGATCGCGACCGGGTCGTCGATCTCGGAGACGTAGAGCAGCTCGTAGACGGCGATGCGGGCCAGATTGCGGTCGACCACGGGCATGCGGTCGATCGTCCAGCCCTCGGCATAGCTGGAGATCAGCTCGTCGATGCGGTCGAGGTTCTCGGCTACCCCCTCGACCAGGCTGATCGCGTAGTCGAGGTGCTCGGGGCGCGGCTTGGCGATGCGCTCGAGGTAGGACGTCAGCACCTGGCGGGGCGGCAGGTCGCGCAGATCGGCCTCGTAGAGCACGTCGAGGGCCCGCTTGCGCGCCTTGCGACGTGCGGGCATCTGCGCCTTGGGACCCTCAGCCATGTCAGGAACGACCGAGGTAACGGCCGTCGCGCGTGTCGACCTTGATCTTTTCGCCGGTGGTGATGAAGAGCGGCACGTTGACGGTGGCGCCGGTCTCGACCGTGGCCGGCTTGGTGCCGCCGGTGGAGCGATCACCCTGCAGGCCGGGCTCGGTGTAGGTGACCTCGAGGAAGACGCTGGTCGGCAGCTCGATGTAGAGCGGGACGCTCTCGTGCGTGGCGACCGTGGCCTCGGCCTCGGGGAGCAGGTAGTTCGCGTTGTCGCCGACGGTCACGCCGGGCACGGTGATCTGCTCGAAGGTGTCCAGATCCATGAAGACGAAGTCTTCGCCGTCCTGGTAGAGGTATTGCATCGTGCGCTTGTCGACCGTAGCGGTCTCGACCTTGGTGCCGGCGTTGAACGTCTTGTCGACGACCTTGCCGGAGAGCACGTTCTTCAGCGTGGTGCGCACGAACGCCCCACCCTTACCCGGCTTGACATGCTGGAACTCCACGACGGACCAGAGCCCGCCGTCGAGGTTGAGCACCAAGCCGTTCTTCAGGTCGTTCGTGGAAGCCATGTTGTTCTAGAGCCCTTGATCGTGGAAGCTATCGGTGACCGGCCGAGTTTACCGACGTCGCGGCCCCGGCGGCGAATCGGGCCAGATGCTCCAGCGCCAGCCGGTAACCGTCGACGCCCAGCCCGGCGATCACACCGGCGGCGACAGCCGAGATGACCGAATGATGCCGAAATTCCTCGCGGGTGTGGATGTTGGTGATATGCACCTCGACGAGCCGTCCGCGCAGCATGGCCGCCGCGTCCCGGATCGCGATGTTGTAGTGGCTCCACGCCGCCGGGTTGAGCACGACGTCGGCGTCCTCGTCGGCGGCCGCGTGCAGCCACTTGATCATCTCGAACTCGGCGTCGGTCTGGCGCACCTCGACCTCGACGCCGAGCTGCATTCCGACGGAAAGGCAGAGCTGTTCCAGGTCGGCGTATGTCGTGGAGCCGTATTTCTCAGGCTCGCGCGTGCCCAGCCGACCCAGGTTCGGCCCGTTCAGCACATAGATCATCGCGCCACCTCCGCGTACGCCTCGTGCAGCAGCGCCTCGTCCGGCCCGGCCAGCACACCGGGTTTGGCCAGCCCGTCGAGCACGACGAACCGCAGGGTCGCCGCCCGCGTCTTCTTGTCGACGCGCATGGCGCTCAGAAGCTCGGGCCAGGCGACGGCGGCATAGCGCGTCGGGAGCCCCAGCGAATCAAGGACGGCCCGGTGCCGGGCGGCGGTCTGAGCGTCCAGCCGGCCGGCGAGGCGGGACAGCGCGGCCGCGAAGATCAGGCCGACCGAGACGGCGTGCCCGTGCTTCCACGTGTAATGCTCGCGCTTCTCGATGGCGTGGCCCAGCGTGTGGCCGTAGTTGAGGATCTCGCGCAGGCCGGACTCCTTGAGGTCGACGCTCACGACCTCGGCCTTGACCCGGATCGCCCGCTCGACCAGCTCGCGCAGCACGGGCGCGTCGGGATCGGCGGCCGCGGAGGGGTCAATCTCGATCAGATCGAGGATCCGCGGGTCGGCGATGAAGCCGCACTTGACCACCTCGGCCAGCCCGGCCACCAGGTCTTCGGCCGGCAGCGTGCGCAGCGAGTCGAGATCGCAGAGCACCCCGGCGGGCGGATGGAACGCGCCCACCAGGTTCTTGCCCGCGGCGATGTTGACACCGGTCTTGCCGCCGACCGACGCGTCGACCATGCCGAGCAGCGACGTGGCGACGGGCACCCAGCGCACCCCGCGCAGCCAGCTCGCGGCCACGAACCCGGCCAGGTCGGTGGCGGCCCCGCCACCCACCCCGACGACCACATCGGTGCGGGTGAAGTTTTGGGCGCCCAACTCAGCCCAGCACCGCGCGGCGACCTCGACGGTCTTGCCACGCTCGGCGTCGGGCACCTCGATCAGCACCGCCGGGATCCCGGCCGCGGCAGCCACGCGTTCGGCGTGCACGCGCAACGGCGCGGCGAACAGGACCGCCACCTGGGCCGCGCCGCCGATCAGCCCGGGCAGCTCGCCCGCGAGATCACGGCCGACGAGCACCTCATACGGACGGTCCCCGCTCACCTGAATTCGCGTCACCACGGCGGTCACATTAGCCCCCGCCCCCGACAACCACGGCACCCCATGAACGGCGTTCCACCCCTCGGACCGTACGCGATTGGGCCTCCCGCCTGATCACCGTGCGCGCCCTGGCCGCCGAACGAGACCGCGACGTCGACGCCAGCTCAGCTGACGGGTGCGGGACCGGCGTTCGCGGGCGCCTCGGTCGCGAGAACGATCTTGCCGCCGGGTGTGGCGAGCGCCTCTCGTCCGTCACACCCGCAGCAGGGCGACCGCCTCGTTGGCGATCTCGGCCGGGGCCCGCCCGTCGGTCTTGATCGTGTGCGTGGCCACCTCGAGATAGAGCGGCCGTCGCTGGTCGAGCAGGTACTTCAGCGTCGCGCGCGGGTTGATCGAGAGCAGCGGCCGGCCGGCGCCCAGGCCGACGCGTCGCACCGCGTCGCTCAGCTCGACCGACAGGTAGACGACCGTCTGCTTCTCCAGCAGCGCGCGGGTGCCCTCGTGCAGAATCGCGCCGCCACCCAGGGCCAGCACCCCGTCGAACCCTTCCAACGCCGAGGCGATCACGGAGCGTTCGAAGGCCCGGAAAACCTCCTCGCCGTCGTCGATGAAGATCTCGGGGATCGGCTTGCCCACGCGGCCCTCGATGATGGTGTCGGCATCGGCGAACGGGACGCCCAGCAGTTCGGCGGCCAGAGCGCCGATCGTCGACTTGCCGGCGCCGGGCGCGCCGACGAATACGGCTCGCGGCGCCATCAGCGGATGACCAGATTCTCGAGGTAGCCGGCCAGGTTGCGGCGGATCTCGCGGACCGAGTCGCCGCCGAACTTCTCCACGGCCGCCTCGGCTAGCACCAGCGCGACCATCGCCTCGGCGACCACCGCGCCCGCGGGCACCGCTGCCACGTCGGAGCGCTGGTTGATCGCCGTCGCCGCCTCGCCCGTCGTCACGTCGATGGTCTGCAGCGCCCGGTTGAGCGAGGAGATCGGCTTGAGCGCCGCCCGTACCCGCAGCGGTTCGCCGTTGGTGATGCCGCCCTCGAGCCCGCCGGCCCGGTCGGTGACGCGCCGGACCCCGTCGGCCGTCGCGATGATCTCGTCGTGGGCGACCGAGCCGCGCGAGCGGGCCTGGGTGAACCCGTCGCCGATCTCGACGCCCTTGACCGACTGGATCGACATCAGGGCCGCCGCCAGCCGCGCGTCGAGTTTGCGGTCCCACTGCACATGAGAACCCAGACCGGGCGGTACGCCGTACGCCAGCACCTCGACGATGCCGCCCAGCGTGTCCGCGTCTTGCTTGGCCGCGTCGACCTCGGCGACCATGCGGGCGCTGGCCTCAGGGTCGAGGCAGCGCAGCGGGTCGACGTCGATGCGCTCGGCGTCCGACGGCGTCGGGATCAGGCCGGTCTTGGCCGCGACCGAGCCCAGTTCGATCACGTGGGAGACGATCTCGATGCCCAGGGCCTGCTTGATCAGGTTTTTGGCGACCACACCGACGGCGACCCGGGCGGCCGTCTCGCGGGCGCTGGCCCGCTCGAGGATCGGCCGGGCGTCGGTGTGCCCGTATTTCTGCATGCCGGCCAGGTCGGCGTGGCCGGGCCGCGGCCGGGTCAGCGGCGCGTTGCGGGCCTGGGCGGCGAGCTCTTCCGCCGGCACCGGGTCGGCCGCCATCACGGTCTCCCATTTGGGCCACTCGGAGTTGGCCACCCGGATCGCGACCGGGCTGCCCAGCGTGAGCCCGTGCCGGATGCCGCCGATGATCTCGACGACGTCCTGCTCGAACTTCATCCGGGCGCCGCGGCCGTAGCCGAGCCGGCGGCGCGCGAGATCGTGTCCGATCTCCGCGCTCGTCACCTCGACGCCGGCGGGGACGCCCTCCATCAGCGCGACGAGCGCCGGTCCATGCGATTCACCTGCGGTAAGCCAGCGCAACACGGGTCACAGTCTGGCACGCCGCGACGACGACCGGCTGCTACCCCGCCACCGTCCCGACTATCGGGCGGTCGCGGCCTCGGTCAGGGCGGCCCGCATCGCCTCTTCCGGGGCGGACGCAACACCGGTGAACTGCTCGAACTGGCTCAACGCTTGCGCCAGCAAAAGATCAAGACCAGACAGCACCGGTACGCCGTGAGCTTGCGCACCGGCGGCCAGCGGTGTCGGCCACGGATCGTAGAGCGCGTCGAACAGCACTGTCCCGGCACGCCAGGTGACCTCGCCGGCCAGCGAGTCGGCTGCCCCCTTGGGCACTGTGGAGATCACCGCGTCGGCCTGGAACGTCTCGGCCGCGCGGTCCCACGGGGTGCTGATCATCGTGATGCCGAGGGTGGTCGCGGCCGGCGCCAGTTCCGCGAAGGCGGCCGGACGACGGGTCACCACCGTCACCGCCGCCGCACCAAGCTGGGCTGCGGCGGCGAGGGCAGCGCGAGCGGTGCCGCCCCCGCCGAGCACGGTCACCGAGGGCGCGGGCTTGAGACCGGCCTCGCGCAGCACGCGGACCATGCCGGTCACGTCGGTGTTGTCGGCCAGCCAGGAGCCGTCGGGGCGGCGTACCAGTGTGTTGGCCGCACCGATCGCCACCGCGACCGGTGTCGCCGCCGCGGCCAGACGCAAAGCCTCTTCCTTGAGCGGCATGGTCAGCGACAGCCCGGCCCACTCGGGGCCGAGCCCGGCGACCAGGGCGGCCAGTTCCGGCGCGGCGCACTCGAAGGACGAGTACGCCCAGCCGGACAGCCCCGCTGCGGCGTAGCCGGCATTGTGGATCACCGGGGAGAGCGAGTGTGCGATCGGCCGGCCGCACACTGCCGCGCGGCGGGACGGAGTGGCGGTCACGCCGACCAGATTAGTCGCACTGCAGCTTGATGCCGTTCGCGCACGCCTTGTCGATGTTCTTCTCGTGCTCGGCGTCGGTGACCGCGAAGGCCGAGTTGCCGTCCTTGTCGACCGCCACGAAGAAGAGCCACGGCCCGGTCGCGGGCGTCATCGCCGCCTGCAGCGCGGCCTTGCCCGGGCTGTCGATCGGGCCGGGGGTCAGACCGGACTTGGTCACCGAGTTGTACGGGTTCTTCGGGTCGTTCAGCTCCGCCCGGGTGAGCTCGCCCGAGTGCTTGGCCTCGCCGCCCTTGAGCTGGAGCCAGTAGTTCGCGGTGACGTCGAACTGCAGCGGCATAGCCGGTTTCTGCACATACGCCCGGTTGTAGGCGACCCGGGCGATCTTCGGCAGGTCCTTGGGCACGCCGGCCTCGGCCTGCGCCAGCGACGCCACGATCAGTGCCTCGAACGGTGAGATCGACAGGTTCTGCTGCACGGTGTCGACCAGGCCCAGGTCCTCGACCGTG
>DASRYP010000994.1:0-2335 GCA_035687165.1 Actinoplanes sp.
GCCGACCTTGCAGCCAGTGCCCCCGAGACCGATGAACAGCATCGGCTGGTAGATCCTCATCCGGCATCATCCTCACCGTCAGCTGAAGGGGTTGTAAGGGTCCGAGTAGCTGTCGCTGCCACGCGAGTGGCGTCCCGGACCGGTCCGTTCCTCGTCCGGTGGGCCGAACGGGTCGTCGTCGTACGGTTTGGCGCCATAGCTGTCGGCGGTGTCGTAGCTGGTCGCCGTGGTCTCGGCGAACGGGTCGGCGGGGGTGACGTAGGTCGTGTCGAACACATCGGACCGCGGGGCCGGGATCGGCGTCTCGGACGGTGCCGACGGGGAGGTGGCGCCGAACGGGTCGTAACTGACCGGCTCCACCGGCCCGAAGTCGGCCGGCTCGGCGACGGTGCGGCCGTCCACGACGGCGACCGCCAGATCTTTGCGGATCGACCAGCGCTGCCCCGCGGTGATCGGCCGGCGGCCGGCCGACGTGCCCAGCTCGAGCCCGGTCCCCGTGCGGCGCACCTCGAACGCGCCCTCCTCGCCGGCCGAGGCGGGCTGCAGTTGCGGCCCGGTGAAGTCCTCGTGGAGCACGAACCGGAACACCTTGGCGTCGGGATCGGGCGGTTCCACCTCGGACGTCACGAACCCGCTGGTGAGCAACTGCGCGGTCAGCCCGCGGACCTTGCGGGCCTCGTTCCTGGCGCGCTGACGTTGCAGCAGCAGGACCAGTCCGGCCAGCAGCAGGACCGCCAGCGCGACCCAGAGCCAGCGCAGCTTCCGCCAGATCGTGGGTTCCGGGACGACGTCGGCCGCGAACAGTCGCTCGGCGACCACCACGGTCGGGTCGGCGTCGTCGACGAGCCGCAGCGTCGCCGAGGTGACGCCCAGCGCGCTCTGCGGGCCGACCGCGAGGGTGAACGGCTGGGTGCTGGTGCCGGCGGCGGCGTCGATCACCGGCGGGTCGACGGTCAGCGCGGCGCCGGTGGACGCCTCGGCCACGACCACGCGGAGCTTGGCCGCGCCGCCGGAATTGTTGGTGACCGTGATCGTTCCGGGGAGCTTCGTCCCCGGCTCGGCCGTGGCCTCGTTGCGCTCGAACAGAATCTGCCCCTGGATCGCCTCGCTGGGCGACTGAATCTTGGTCGGGTACGGACGGGTGTCCCCGCCGATGCCGATCCCGGAGACGGTTCCGGTGAACATCAGATCCCCGGTCGCCGACTTCGGGACCGTGACCCGGGCGGAATACGTGCCGTCGCCCTCGGCATCGGTGAGCCGGAGCCGTTGCGCCGGGACGCCCGTGCCGCTCATCGTCGCAGTGAAGATGAGCCCGTTCAGGGCCTGCGGGTCGGTGATCGCGCGGCTGCGGGCCATGACCTGCATGTCGACGTCGACCGTCTGGCCGGCCGCCGGCCGGGGCGGGTTGACGCTCACGACCGCCTTGACCGCCGCCTGGTAGACCACGGTCGCGGTGACGTCCTTGGCCGCCACGTCGGCCGACGACAGGTGGATCTTCCACTGGCCGGGCGCGGGGTCGCTGATCCGCAACGACTCGGTCGAGGTCGTCTGGCCGGCGAAGGCGTAGTCGGTGCCCCCGGCCGCGGGCGCGGGCTTGCTCTCGCCCGGCGCCGTGTATTCCACCTGCACCCGCGGGTTCCGCTTGTAGACCAGGATCGAGGCGTCGCTGGCGATCGTCGGGATGTCGATGGTCAGGTCGGTCGACCCGCCGCGGGGCACGTCGCCGACGTCGGACTTGCCGTAGCGCGCGCAGGTGGCCGAGCTGAACGCCTCGGCGACGGCGGTGACCAGGGCGGTCGAGTCGGGAGTGACGCGGGCGGCGGGGTCGGCCACGCCGGGTGCGCAGCTCTTGCCGCGCGCGAAGTCGTCGAGGGCCGACCGGTCGACCGAGCCGAACCCGAGCGGCCACACCTGCGCGCCCGATTTCTCCAGCGCGCCGAGGGTCTGCCGCACCTGGTTGGCGGCGGCCGAGTTGCGCCGGGTGGCGGTGTCGCCGTACGCCGGGCTTCTGGCCACGTCCAGCTTGCCGTCGGTCAGCAGGAAGACGAGCTTGCGTTCGGGCCCGCCGGAGCGCACGAACGACAGGGCCTGCTTGAGGGCGGCCGCGTGGTCGGTGTCGGCGCCCTCGCCCGGGCTGCGGCGGTGCACGCCGTCGACGCACTTGGCCAGGGTGTCGCGGGCCTGGGTGCTGTTGAGCGGGGTGGGCGGGCAGGCGACGTCGACCGGGCTCTGGCCGGGCCCGTTGGAGCTGCCGAAGCCGACCACCGAGACGACGGAGCCGGCGGCCAGCACGCTGAACGCGATGGTCCGGGCGGCCTCCTTCTCCTTGACGACA
>DASRYP010000995.1:0-2000 GCA_035687165.1 Actinoplanes sp.
GCTGGAGCAGCAGACCGCGACAGCCGACATCCTGCGCGTCATCGCCTCCTCACCGGCTGACCTGCAATCGGCGCTCGATGCCCTGGTCGACAGCCTGGCGCGGCTCACCGGCGCGACCATCGTGGTGCTCTGGCGTGTCGAAGGCGACCAGCGGATCTCCGTCGCTCAGTACGCCCCGGAAGGATGGGATCGCACACCAAGTTCGACTCCGCTCGGCCCTGATACGGCGACCGGGCGGGCCATCCTGTCGGGTGAGACGGTCTACCGGTAGTTTGTTGAGCGCGGTCTAAAGGCTGCGGGGTCTGCTGGCGGAGGCACCGCCATGACGAAGCGCCTGCCGTGTCCGCCAGCGCCGGGGCCACTCGAAGAGTACGCCGAGCAGTTCGATGGCAGCCTGGGCACGCTGGCCCAGCGGCGTGGCTTCCGGGAGTATCTCCACGGGCTGTTGCTGCCGCGCGATCGGCACAAGACGCTGACCGGGCTGGTCGGGACCGAGCCGGTCGTCGGGGCGCAGGCACCATCGGTTCAGCGGCTCCAGTTCTTCCTCTCCGAGTCGCCCTGGGACGCCGAGGCGATCAACCGGCGGCGGCTGGAGCTGCTGGCGGCCGATCCCGCGACGGCGCCGCACGCGGGCGGGGTCCTGGTGATCGACGACAGCGGCGATCGGAAGGCCGGCACCAAGACCGCCCACGTCGCGCGGCAGTACCTGGGCTCGATCGGGAAGGTGGACGGCGGGATCGTCGCCGTCACGAGCCTCTGGGCCGATGAGCGGATCTACTACCCGCTGCACCTGAGGCCGTACACGCCGGCCGCGCGGCTGCCGAAGGGCCGGGCCGATCCGGACTTCCACACGAAGCCCCAGCTCGCGGTCGAGTTGGTCGAGGCAGCCCGCAAGGCCGGGTTCTCGTTCCGCGCGGTCGTGGCCGACTGCTTCTACGGCGAGAACGCCACCTTCGAGGGAGGGCTGGCCGAGGCCGGCCTGCCGTACGTCGTGGCCTTGAAGCCGTCGTCGGGCATCTGGGCCCCGGCCGATGCAGTCCACACCCCGGAGGAGGCCGCGCGAGAGCTGCGGTGGAGCGGACCCGACGATCCGTGCGACTGGATGCCGGTGGTGCGGCGATTCCGAGACGGCCACGAGGAGACCTGGTGGGCGGCCGACCTCGTCTACGGCCCCTATGGCCCGGACAAGCCCCGCCGCGTGGTGGTGGCCACGACCGACCCGGCCGCGCTGCCGCCGCTGACGACCTGGTACCTCGCGACCAATCTGCCGCACCCAGACGCGCCGCACGCCGACGGGGCACCGTCCGCCCCGGCCGACCTCGCCGAGATCGTCCGGCTGTATGGCCTGCGGAACTGGGTCGAGCAGGGCTACAAGCAGCTCAAGCAGGAGCTGGGCTGGGCCGACTTCATGGTCCGCGCCGACCAGGCGATCCGGCGGCACTGGTACCTCGTCTTCTGCGCCTTCTCCTTCTGCTGGCGGGCCTGGTTCACGACCGGACCGCCGCCCGTCACGACGGAGCCCCCAGCGGCGGCCGACTCTGGCGCCTCCTCGCCACCGGAGCGGGGGGAAAATGGCCTCCGACCGGCCGGCGCCGCCGCGCCCGGTCTCCTGGCCGAGGACGCTCCGGCACGTCCGCAGTTGGCTGGACCCCTGGACCTTCCTCTGGCGCTGCTGGCGCGCCTGGTCGAACGCGCCCCCGCCGCCCGAGCTACGCGCGCTCCTCGACGCCGTCGGCCAGGGACACCCGCTCGACCTCTATCTCCGCAGCTAACAAACTACCGTTATACCAAGCTCGTCTGATCACGCCGCATTTTCCAGTCGGTCGGAGAGGGAGGCGACGGCGGTGTTGATCCAGTCCCAGCCGCAGAGGCGGCGGACGCGGGCCGGGTCGGCGTCCCACTCGTCGAGGAGGGCTTGGACATCGGCCATCTTGGCGTCGAGGGTGGCGTCGACTTTGCCTTCGAAGCGGCGGCGGATCTCCGCGAAGAGCCGCTCGGCC
>DASRYP010000996.1:0-3208 GCA_035687165.1 Actinoplanes sp.
TGACCCGGCGTCCGGTACCCGACGCCTCCTTGACGTGGGCGGCCACCTCGTCGACAGTGCCGGGGGTCAGGACGTCAACGGCGAGTGACTGCTGATTGCCGCCCCAGTTGTTCCACTGCCGGGCGTTGTGCGGGGTCGTCATCTAGGCCCTTGTCCTCCGTACGAGCGGACAGTCGCACAAAACCGGGAATGCCGAGCACCTCGCGCGTCCCGTCGATGCGTCTCGCTCGTTGATCCGAGTAACGTTCCGATTATCACTGCTGAGAGGGAGTGGCGACGCGTGTCGACACCAACCGTCACCACCGGGCCGCTGCGGCGGGTCCCGGTGCAGGGCAGAAGCGTTGCCCGGGTCCAGCGCATGCTCGACGCCTGCGCCGAGCTTGTCGACGAGGTCGGCTATGAAGGGCTGACCACGACGCTTCTCGCCGAGCGCGCCGAGGTTGCCATCGGCTCGGTCTACCAGTTCTTCCCCGACAAAAGGGCGATCGTCCAGGCGCTGGCGATGCGCAACATGGATGCGTACCTGCAAGGCCTGTCCGACCGCTTCGGCCGCGAGACGTTCGCCCATTGGTGGGACGGCGTCGACGCGGCGATCGACATCTTCATCCAGATGCACCGTACGGTGGCCGGCTTCCGCACGTTGCACTTCGGCGACGTGGTCGACGTGCACCTGCTCGACGTCGAACGCGACAACAACGCGGTCATCGCCGAGCGCCTGGCCGAGCTTCTGGTCGACCAGTTCCAGCTGATCGACCGGGCGCGGCTGCGGTTCTCCCTGGAGATCTCGGTGGAGGCGGCGGACGCGCTGATCAAGCTGGCGTTCCGGCGCGACCAGGGCGGTGACGAGGCGGTGCTGACCGAGGCCAAGGCCCTGATCCGCGAATACCTGCACCGTCATGTGACCGCCTGACCGGTCACCCCAGGAAAGCATGACCTTCACCCCGGTACGTCGGGGCCGGCGCGGCTGACCCGCCGTCGATGAGCTGAAGCTCGTTGACGTGCTCGCACAGCTCGCCGGCCTTGGCGTGCCGAAACCACACCCGGTCGCCCGGGCGCAACGTGTCGGCCACCGAGCCGATCAGCGGCGTCTGCACCTCACCGGGGCCTTCGTCGGGCTTGAACCGCAGGCCGGCAGGGAGATAGGGAGTGGGCTGCCGGGACGTCTCGGCCGGTCCGGAGGCGACCCAGCCGCCGCCGAGCACGGTGGCGATCCGCGGCGCGGGGCGGCGCACGACGCTGAGCGCGAAGAACGCGGCCGGGGTCGGGCGCCACGCCGAATAGGCGTCGAACAGCGTCGGCCCGTACAGCCCGGAACCGGCGGTGACCTCGGTGACCACCGGGTCGGCGCCGGACGCCTCGACGCTGCCGGTGCCGCCGGCGTTGACGAACTCGAGGTCGGCGTGCTCGCGGACGGCGGCGACGGCCTCGCCCCGCCGCCGGATGATCTCGGGCAGGGAGCGCGACTGGATGAAGCGAATCGCCCGGCCACGCAGGGCCTGCCCGGGCGGCAGGTCACCGAGCCCGGCGATCTGCGCCTCGTAGGACATCATTCCGACGAGCTTGAAGCCGGGCCGCGCGACCAGCCGCCGGGCCAGCGACACGGCCTGGCCGGTGGAGTGCACGGGGGAGCGGCGCACGCCGACGTGCAGCGGGCCGCCGGGACGCCACGACGAGTCGAGATCCAGACAGAGTCGCACGGCCGGCCGGTCACCCGGCGGAGTTACCTGGTCGACCAGATCGAGGTGTGCCGGGTGGTCCACCATGATCGAGATGGCCGTGGCGAGCTTGGGGTCGGTGGTCAGTTCGCGCAGCGCGGTGCGATCGACCGACGGGTACGCCACCAGCACGTCATCGGTGACGCCGGAGCGCACCAACCAGATCGCCTCAGGCAGCGTGTACGCCATGACACCGCGCCAGCCGGGGCGGGCAAGCACGCGTTCGAGCAGCGTGCGGCACCGCACCGACTTGCTGGCCACCCGCAACGGCTTGCCTCCGGAGCGCGCCGCCAGCTGATCGGCGTTGTCGTCGAAGGCCGCCAGGTCGACGACCGCGACCGGTGTCTCAAGGTGGGCGGTAGCCAGGTCGAGGCGCTCCCTCAGAGCTGTGCGGTCGGTCACGCGAGCACCGTATCTCCGATACGAACAATGCGAAACCTCTTCACTTCTTGGATACCCGAACGTGGGTAGCCGGGGCACTGCGAACCGCCCGATAGAGTGCACCCTGCGGGAATCACGGAAGGTAAGACGACCATCGACACCGAAACGCGGGAATCCGGACCGGTCGACATATCGGGGGCGGCAGCGCTGCGCTCCGTGCTGCGCATCCGGCCGTTCCGCCGCCTCTGGCTCGTGCTCGGCCTCGCCTCCTTCGGCGACTGGATCGGCCTGCTCGCCACCGGCATCTTCGCCGCGGCCCAGTTCCAGAGCAGTGCAGGTCAGGGTGCCGCGTTCGGCGGGACGATCGCCGTGCGACTGCTGCCGGCGCTGCTGCTCGGCCCGATCGCGGGTGTCTTCGCGGACCGGTTCGACCGGCGCTACACGATGGTCATCACCGACCTGATCCGGTTCGTCTTCTACGGCTCGATCCCGCTCGTGCCGCTCCTCGGCGGGTCACCCGGCGTCACGGTGGCCTGGGCGACGATCGCCACCTTCATCGGCGAGACCGTCACACTGATCTGGATCCCGGCCAAGGAAGCCGCGGTGCCCAACCTGATCCCGAAGTCGCGGATCGAGGTCTCCAACCAGCTCACGCTCGTCACCACGTACGGAATCACGCCGATTCTGGCCGCCCTGGCCCTGTCGGCGCTCACCGCGGGCATCCAGCAGTCCGGCGCGAGCCTGCCCGATTGGGCCCAACCGGTGCAGATCGCGCTCTACCTGAACGCGATTTCCCGGCTGGTCACCGCGATCACCGTCTTCTTCGGCATCAAGGAGATCGGCGGCAAGAGCCAGGAGCGGCTGCGGAACGCCCAGCAACAGAGCATGACCCGGCAGTTCCTGGACGGCTGGAAATACATCGGGAGCACCCCACTCGTACGCGGCCTGGTCCTCGGCATTTTCGGCGCCTTCGCAGCCGGCGGCGTGGTGATCGGCGCGGCCAAGACGTTCGCCACCTCGCTCGGCGCCGGTGAAGCCGCGTTCTACCTGCTGTTCGGCACGATCTTCATGGGCCTCGCGCTCGGCATCGGCCTCGGCCCGATGATCATCCG
>DASRYP010000997.1:0-2023 GCA_035687165.1 Actinoplanes sp.
CAGCCTCTTTCAAGCGACCGCCTCGGCGTCCGCTCAATTACCCGTTGGGGATTCGCGTTCCCGCACTAAGCGGCCATCGTGAAGATCAGTGTCGGCGGCAGCTAAGCCTGAATCCGTGGACGGTCGGTCGTTGGTGATCGGCGTGTGAACAGCGAAAATGCCTCCTGAACTGGGACAATATCGATTGTCGAAGTCGAAGTAGTCCCTGGTTCGGAAGGCATTTCCGGTGCAATCATCGCATGCGTTCACAGTCGGGTCGGCGATGTTCGATGAGCCGAATCTGGTGTCGGCGGCTGGTTTGGTGCCGATCATGGAACTGGCTGAGCAGACCGGTCTTTCGTGGTTGATCGGCAAGCAGGTGGACCTGCCATCGACGCGGGTGAAGTCCGGGGCGGTCAACCCGGTCGGGAAGCTGACCACGATCATCGGGGGCATGATCTGCGGCGCGGACAGCATCGACGATGTGGACGTGTTGCGCGCCGGCGGCACGCCGCGGGTGTTCGACGAGGTGTATGCGCCCTCAACGCTGGGGATCTTCTTGCGCGAGTTCACCTTCGGGCACGCCAACCAGCTCGCCGCGGTGGCCCGCGAGCATCTGGCGGCGCTCGCGGCCCGCACCGCGCTGTTGCCCGGCATCGAGCAGCGGGCGTTCTTGGACATCGACTCGCTGTTGCGCCCGGTCTATGGGCGCCTTAAGCAGGGTGCCTCGTTCGGGCACGCCAAGATCGCCAGCCGCGCGCTGCTGCGGCTGGGCCTGTCCCCGCAGATCACCACCCTGTCGACCGAGCGGGCCGCGCCGGTGATTGCCGAGGCGCGGCTGCGCAGCGGCAAGGCTGGCTCCGGGCGCGCCGCCGCCTGGCAGGTCAAGCAGGCCATCGGCACCGCCCGCGAGTGCGGGGCGATCGGAACGATCATGCTGCGCGGCGACTCGGCGTTCGGCACCAAAACGGTGATGACCACCTGCGTTACCGAAGGTGTGGAGTTCTCCCTGTCGGTGGCCCGAAACAAGCGCATCAGCACCGCAATCGGAGGTATCGACGAGGCCTCCTACACCTCGGTGCACTATCCGGGAGCGGTCGAAGACCCCGACACCGGCGAGTTGATCTCCAATGCCGAGGTCGCCGAAACCCGCTACACGCTGCGGCTGGGCCCCGTCCGCACGCTCACCGTGCGGCTGGTGGTGCGCCGCGTCAAAGATGCCCGCTACCCTGACGCGCTGTTTCCCGTGTGGCGGTATCACCCATTCGTGACCAACTCCACCCTGCCCACCGCCGAGGCGGACATCACCCACCGCCGCCACGCCATCGTCGAGACCACCTTCGCCGATTTGATCGACGGGCCGCTGGCCCATATCCCGTCTGGGCTGTTCGCCGCCAACTGCGCCTGGCTGGCCTGCGCGGTGATCGCGCATAACCTGCTGCGCGCCGCGGGCACGCTCGCCGGCGGCGATGCCGCCGTTGCCCGCGGCGCCACCTTGCGCCGCGACCTGATCAACGTGCCCGCTCGCTTCGCCGCCCCAGCCCGCAAACCGATGCTGCACCTGCCAGCCCACTGGCCCCGGCAAACCGGATGGAAAACCCTGTGGGACAACGTCATCGGCCACTGCTACCTGACCGCCCAACCACGCGCCGGCTGACCCACCGGCCAGTCCCTGTCCGCCCCGCCGCTAGGCCTGACCCGAGGAACCCAAAGGAAAGCTGGTACAGGCCAGCGGATCAGGCGTGCGCCACCGTACCCATACCCGGCCGCCGTTCAGGAAAACCGCGTCAACGACCACACGAAATCACCCATCCACGGATTCAGGCTTAGTTCGTCGGCTAACAGCGAAAAGCGGCTGATGTCCCAGTCGTCGGGATGCTAGGGGATTGTCGTTTGCAGCAAGATTCTCGACATCGGAACTCATTCCTTCACAAAGGATCTGGGCGCATTGGACTCGGCCGGCACACGCAGGTGCTTGCGTGCTTCCAGTTCCTCTGCGTCGACGAGGGTCAGCATGGGCTGGCCCGCAGCGCCGAGCATCGTG
>DASRYP010000998.1:0-2529 GCA_035687165.1 Actinoplanes sp.
GGGGTCGACGTCAGCACCCGGCAGATCGCCCAGGCGGCCGGCGTGGCCGAGGGGACGATCTTCGGCGTCTTCGAGACCAAGACGTCACTCGTCGTCTGCTCGGTGATCAAGGCGCTCGACCCGCAGCCGACCTTCGACGCGCTGGCCGCGATCGACCCGACCGCCCCGCTGCGCGCCCGAATGATCCGGGCAGCCGACCTCGTGCACGACCGTTTCACCGACAACGCCCAGCTCATGACCGCCGCCCGCAAGCTGGTCATCGCCGGGGCCGACCCGGACGCCGCCGCTCGGCTGTCCAGGAACCGCGAGGTGCTGCACGCGGCCCTGACCGAACTGATCCGGCCGGACGCCGATCAACTGCGCTGGCGGCCCGCGGCGGTCGCCGCGCTGCTCCTCCAGTTCTGCGGCGCCAGCGCGTACGGTCCGTACGGCGACCCTGGCAATTTCAGCGGCGAGGAGACGGTCTCCTTGCTGCTCGACGGACTGCTCATCCCACGGGGGACTCACCAGTGCTGATCCAACTGCTCCGCGGTCACTTACACCCCTACCGGCGAGACATCGGGCTCGTCGTGCTCTTCCAGTTCCTCCAGACGATCGCGACGCTCTACCTGCCCACGCTCAACGCCGACATCATCGACAACGGTGTGATCAAGGGCGACACGGGCTACGTGATGCGGATCGGCGGCTGGATGCTCGCCGTCACGCTGGCCCAGATCGCGGCGCAGATCGTCGCGGTCTATTTCGGCGCCCGCACCGCGATGGCGGTGGGCCGCGACGTCCGCTCCGCGGTTTTCGGGCGGGTGCAGGACTTCTCGGCCCGCGAGGTCGGCCAGTTCGGCGCCCCCTCGCTGATCACACGCACCACCAACGACGTGCAGCAGGTCCAGATGCTGGTGCTGCTCACCTTCACGCTGATGGTCTCGGCGCCGATCATGTGCTTCGGCGGCATCGTGCTGGCCCTGCGGCAGGACGTGCCGCTCTCCGGGCTGCTGCTGGTCATCGTCCCGATCCTGATCACCACGGTCGGCGTGATCATCGTGCGGATGCGCCCGCTGTTCCGCTCCATGCAGAAGCGCATCGACCGGGTCAACCAGGTGATGCGCGAGCAGATCAGCGGCATCCGGGTGATCCGCGCGTTCGTCCGCGACGAGCGCGAGCAGGCCCGCTACGAGGAGGCCAACACCGAACTGACCGACGTGTCGCTCAAGGTCGGCAAGTTGATGGCGCTGATGTTCCCGACCGTCATGCTGATCGTGAACCTCTCCAGCGTCGCGGTGCTCTGGTTCGGCGGCCACCGCATCGAGGACGGCGCGATGCAGATCGGGGCGCTCACCGCGTTCCTCAGCTACCTCATGCAGATCCTCATGTCGATCATGATGGCGACGTTCATGTTCGTGATGATCCCGCGGGCCGAGGTCTGCGCCGAGCGGATCGAGGAGGTGCTGAGCACCGAGTCGAGCGTCGTCCGGCCGGCGAACCCGGTCACCGAGGTCATCCAGCACGGCCGCCTCGACCTGCGCGACGTCGGCTTCCGCTACCCCGGGGCCGAGTCGCCGGTGCTCAGCGGCATCGACCTCACCGCCCGGCCGGGCGAGATCACCGCGATCATCGGCAGCACCGGCAGCGGCAAGACGACGCTGGTCAACCTGGTTCCCCGGCTCTTCGACGCGACCGACGGCCAGGTGCTGGTCGACGGCGTCGACGTGCGCGAGCTCGACCCCGACCTGCTCGCCCGGCTGGTCGGCCTCGTCCCGCAGCGGCCCTACCTCTTCTCGGGCACGGTCGGCTCCAACCTGCGATACGGGAACCTGGACGCCACCGACGAGCAACTGTGGGAGGCGCTCGAGATCGCCCAGGCGCGCGAATTCGTCGAACGCATGGAGGGCGGCCTGGACGCGCCGATCGCGCAGGGCGGCACGAACGTGTCGGGCGGTCAGCGGCAGCGGCTCGCGATCGCGCGGACGCTGGTGCACCGGCCCGAGATCTACCTGTTCGACGACTCGTTCTCGGCGCTCGACTACTCCACCGACGCGAAACTGCGGGCGGCCCTCACCGACCACATCGGACAGGCCACCGTGGTCATCGTGGCCCAGCGGGTCAACACGATCCGCGACGCCGATCGCATCGTCGTGCTCGACGACGGCCGGGTCGTGGGCACCGGCACGCACGCCGACCTGATGGACACCAACGAGACGTACCGCGAAATCGTCCTCTCCCAGCTCACGGCTCAGGAGGCCGCGGCATGAGCGACCGCACCGGAGAGAACGAACTGGCCGGCGTGCCAGGAAAAGATGCCCAGGAGGCGCACGCGTGACCGCCCCAGTTCGTCGCCCAGGCCCGCCGATGGCCGGCCCGCCGGCCGTCCGCATGATGGCCGGTGGCGCCCCGACCGAGAAGCTGCAGGACTTCAAGGGCTCCACCAAACGCCTGCTCGGCCTGCTCAAGCCGCAGCGCGTCCTCGTCGGTTTCGTCATGCTGGCCGGCGCGGTCAGCGTGGCCCTCTCGGTGCTCGGCCCCTACCTGCTCGGC
>DASRYP010000999.1:0-8264 GCA_035687165.1 Actinoplanes sp.
CCACGATGCCGTACCCGGAGTGCCGGGCCGAGACGATGGGCATGCCGGTGGTGACGTCGGTGCGGTCGTCCATGAGCCGGCCGGCCAGGATCGAGTCCTTCGGGATCATCACCTTGCGCGGGTCGCCGTTGTCGTCCCAGACGGTCGCCACCCACTTGGGCTTGGGAGCCGGCGCGGTGCCCGGTTTCTTGTCGAGATAGCGCAACTCCCCGTCGACCGGGGCGACGATGCCGAAGACCGGGTTGATGGCGACTGCGCCGGCCAGGCTGATCTGGTTGCTGAGGTTCTGTCGCGTCGGCTTGACCGTGGTGAGCACCGTGCCGCGCGCCTCCAGCCCGGGCGTCGTCGGCGCACCGCCGGACGAGTCACACCCGCAGAGAGCCGCGGCGATCAACGCCGCCGCACCCACGCCCGTCACTCTGCGTGTGTCCACTAGTACCCCTTCGCCGGTCATCCGAGGACGGCTGGGCAAGACCCAGCGCGGCAGAGGGTACAGCGATCAGGCAAGCCCCGTTCCTTACCGGTCCTGCGTTCCGTCGGCGGTCTTGGCCGGCAGTGTGAAGATCAGGCTGGCGCCCTCCGTGTAGTCCGTATCCAGCCTGATCGTGCCGCCGTGGTATTCGACGATCTTCTTGCTGATCGCGAGCCCGATTCCGGTGCCGGTGTAGACGTCGCGCGGGTGCAGCCGCTGGAAGATGACGAAGATCTTGTCGGCGAACTCGGAGTCGATGCCGATGCCGTTGTCGCGCACCGTGAACGTCCACAGCTCGCCGTCGAGTTCCGCGGTGATCGTGACCTGCGGCGGGGTTCCTGGGCGGTGGAACTTGAGGGCGTTCCCGATCAGGTTCTGCCAGAGTTGGGTCAGCAGGGTGGCGTCGCCCGGCACCACCGGTAGCGGCAGCGGCGGCTGGGACACGGTGGCGCCGGTCTCCTCGATCCGCATCGCCAGTGAGTCGAGCACCCGGTCGAGGACCGTCTCGAGATCGATCGAGGAGCGGTCGGCGTGCAGCCGCCCGATCCGCGAGAAGGCCAGCAGGTCGTTGATGAGCTGCTGCATGCGGGTGGCGCCGTCGACCGCGAAGGCGATGTACTGCTGGGCGCGATCGTCCAACGAATCCGCGTACCGTCGCTGCAGCATCTGGCAGAACGAGGCGACCTTGCGCAGCGGCTCCTGCAGGTCGTGCGAGGCGACGTACGCGAACTGCTCCAAGTCGGTGTTGGAACGGTGCAGCTCAGCGGCTTGGAGCCGGCTCTCCTCGAGGCTGCCGACCAGCCGGCGGCGCATCGCCTCGACGTCCGCGTTCAGCCGGGCCAGGTCAGCCGGGCCGCCGGGGGTCAGTTCGTGGTCGAAGTCGCCGTCCGCGACCCGGCGCACCGCCGCGCCGAGCTGCGTCAGGGGCCTCAGGACGACGACCCTGAGCAGTACCGCGATCAGGCCGATCAGCAGCAGCAACGCGACCACGAGCCACAGGAACACGGTGTTGCGCACCGAGCGGCTGTGCTCCAGATCGGCCCGGCCGGCGTCGCGCAGCACCTGGAGACGGTGGTCGAGATCGTCCAGAGGAGCGCGGACGGCGTCGAACGAGGCCTTGCTGCCGGTGACCAGCGGGGCCGGCACCGAGGCCTGCGCGCGTGCGGTGATCAGCGGGTTCGCGGTGCGTTCGCGCCATTCGCGCATCTGCCCGACGACGACGTCGAGTTCGGCGAGCGGTTCGCCGGGCAGCAGCGACCGGATCCGCGCGACGAGTTGCTGCTCGCCGGCGACTCCGGCGGCGTACGGCTCCAGGAACTGAGTGTCGCCGCTGAGCAGATAGCCCCGTACGCCCGTCTCCTGATCGACGACGGCGGCGGTGAGCTCGGCGGCGGCGGTGCGGGCGGGCGCGATGTGATCGTTGAGCCGGTTCGACACCTCCGTCGTGCGGGCGAGCAGCTCGGCGCCGACGAAGGTCGCCACCCCGATCAGCAGCACCATCGCGGCCAGCACCGACGCGAACCAATGCTGGCTGGTCAAGCGCCCGGGGAACGCGGGGCGGCGGACGATGTCGATCACAGGGAGCACGGTACGCGAGGGCACATCGACTGAGAATGATCGTTTGGCTCCGCCGGATGCGGGGGAAGCAGAGGAGGGTCAGAATCGTCCGATTCGAGGAGATGTGATGAGTGCTGTGACCGATCCCGCCACCGTGACCGTGTGCCTGCGGACCGGCGCCGGTTTCTCCCAGGGCGACCAGATCTGGATCGCCGAGCAATTCGTCACGCTCGACGCGCGACTGGCCGCCTTCCACGCCGACTCCACCGAGCTCGAGGTGTCCGTGAAGGATCGGGCTGCGCGCGGCCAGAAGGTCACGCTGGAGTGCTGGATCGCCGGCCGCCAGAAGATCGTCACCACCTCGTCCGAGGAGGACCTGCACGCGGCGCTCAACGACGTGCGCGACGACATGCGCCGCAAGCTGAACGACTCCAAGACCAAGCAGGAGCCGCGCCACAACCGGCACCTGCGCGAGCACGTCGAACCCGAGTCGACGGAGTTGGAACCCGTCGATTAGTGGAGAGGGGTCTTCAGGCGCTGGGCACGGTGAGCCGCCATGCGCACCGGGTCGTCGGCGCGCGCGTCATCCGGCCGGCTCCTCGATCGAGCGGCCGGGGGGCGGCACGGCCAGGCCCAGGTGATCGCGGAGCGTCGGGCCCGAATATTCCGTCCGGAAGACGCCTCGCTCCTGCAGCAGGGGCACCACCGTGTCGGCGAACTCGTCGAGACCGCCCGGAGTCACGTGCGGGACCAGGATGAAGCCGTCGCTCGCGTCCTGCTGCACCAGCTCGTTCAGGGACTCGGCGATCGTCGTCGGGGAACCGATGAACGTCTGCCGGCCGGTCACCTCGATGATCAGGTCGCGGATGGAGAGCTTCTCGGCGGCCGCCTTCTCGCGCCACTCCCGCGCGGTCGCCAGCGGATCCCGATACATGCGGACGCTCGCCCGGCCGCGCGCGATGTGCTGCTCCGACATGTCAGGGTCGACCGACGGCAACGGCCCCTCCGGGTCGTACGCGGAAAGGTCCCGGTTCCACAACTGCTCGAGGAACTTGATCGCGGTGGCCGGGCTGACCTGCTGCCGCCGCACCTCGCGCGCCCGCTCCCGCGCGTCGGCGTCGCTGTCGCCGAGCACGAAGGTGGCCGCCGGCAGCACCAGCAACTCCTCGGGCTGCCGCCCGTAGCGGGCCAGCCGTCCTTTCACGTCGGAGTAGAACTTCTGGCCCTCGGCCAGTGTGCTGTGCCGGCTGAAGATGGCGTCGGCCGTCGCCGCGGCGAACTCGCGGCCCGCGTCCGAGTCGCCGGCCTGCAGGATGACGGGCCGGCCCTGCGGGCTGCGTGGCACGTTGAACCGGCCGCTGATCTCGAAGTGCTGGTCGGCGTGCCGGAACGAGCCGGCCTCGGTGGCGCCCAGGAAGACGCCCCGAGCCTGGTCAGCGACGATCGCGTCCGGCGGCCACGAGTCGAAGAGCTCCTGGGCCGTCGCGAGGAACTGGGCCGCGCGCGAGTAGCGGTCACCCTCCGCGAGGAAGCCGCCGCGTCGGAAGTTCTCCCCGGTGAACCCGTCCCACGAGGTGACCACGTTCCAGGCGGCCCGCCCGTCCGAGAGGTGATCGAGCGAGGCGAACTGCCGGGCCACCTCGTACGGCTCGTTGAACGTCGAATTGATCGTCCCGGCCAGCCCGAGGTGCGTCGTCACGGCGGCCAGCGCCGCGAGCACGGTGAACGTGTCGGGCCGGCCCACCACGTCCAGGTCGTAGATCCGGCCGCCCTGTTCGCGCAGCCGCAGACCCTCGGCGAGGAAGAAGAAGTCGAACTTGGCCCGTTCCGCCGTCCGGGCCAGCTTGACGAACGACTCGAACTCGATGTGGCTGCCCGCCGACGGGTCGCTCCACACGGTGGTGTTGTTGACGCCGGGGAAATGCGCGGCGAGATGGATCTGCTTAGGCAACGCGGGCTCCTTCGGCGTAGCGGTTCGCGGGCCGTTCCAGGCCGAGCAGGCCGCGCAGGGTGGACGCCTCGTAATCGGTGCGGAACACACCACGGGACTGCAGTTCCGGGACGAGACCGCGGGTGATGCCCCGCAGGTCGGTGGGCACGCGGCCGGGGCGCAGCCGGAATCCGGTCAGCCCGGCCTCCTGCCACCCGAGCAGCTGGTCGGCGAGTTGGGCGGGCGTGCCGGAGAAGATGGCGGCGTCCGACGTGAACGGCTCGAAGGCGTACCCGGGTGAGGTCGGTTCGAGGAAGACCACCAGGTCGCCGAAGACGTGCCGCAGCGGCACCCGCGGGACGATCCGGCGGACGTCCTCGGCGGAGAAGGGCGTCACGTACACGACGTCGGCGGCGAGCGTCGCGAACCGGTACGGGATCTCGGCGTGGGCGAGGGCGGTGACGACCGGCTGTCCCTGTGGCGGCCGTGGCGTGATCGACGGACCCTTGACCGAGAAGTACTTACCGTCGAAGTCGATGTAGTGCAGCTTCTCGCGGTCGATGAACCGGCCGGTGGTGGCGTCGCGGATCTCCGCGTCCTCCTCCCAGCTGTCCCAGAGCCGCCGCACCACCTCGACGTAGTCGGCCGCCTCGTCGAAGAGCGCTTGGACGGAGGAATCGTCGAGCCGGCCGGAGATCGTGCGCCGTCCGAAGTGCTCGGCCTCGGACGCCTTGCTCGAGACCTGCACCCGCCACCCGGCGCGTCCGTTGGACACGTAGTCGAGCGTCGCGATCGCCTTGGCGATGTGGAACGGCTCGGTGTGCGTGACGGTCGCCGTCGGTACGAGCCCGACGGTGCGGGTCACCGGCGCGACCCGCGAGGCGATGAGCACCGCGTCGAGCCGTCCGCTGACCTCGCCGGCCGAGGAGGATTGCAGGCCGAGCGAGTCCTCGATGGTGACGAAGTCGAGCTTGCCCGCCTCGGCCTCGTGCACGAGGTCGACCCAGTAGCGGGCGGTGAACAACTCCTCCGGTCGCGCGTCGGCGAGGCGCCAGGCCTCCGGATGCCAGCCCGCGCCGTCCAGCGCGACGGCCAGGTGCAGGTTCGTCATGGTCACTTCCCTTCGATGGGCAGGCTGGGCGGCCAAGGGCTTGATGGAGATGACGCTAGGTGCGCGACGGCATAGCCCTCAAGTCCTATCAGATGTATATATTTAACGAACTCGTGAAGGCCTCCACCCCTTGCTTATATCCTAGTTTAGCTATAGGAAAAAGGGCGGACGTTCCTCTGGAGGTGGAGATGCTTCGCCGTTCCCTGTTCATCCTCGACCGGTTGCCCCCTCAGCGTGTCCCGCCACCTGTGCTCGGAGGAACGAAATGACCGTGCCGCTGTCCATCCTGGACCTCGCTCCTCTGGTCTCCGGCGGCACCGTCGGCGACGCCCTGCGCCGGACGCTCGACCTCGCCCGGAGGGCCGAGCAGTTCGGCTACCACCGCTACTGGGTGGCCGAGCACCACCTCACCTCCGGCGTGGCCAGTTCTCAGCCGGCGCTGCTCCTCGGGCAGATCGCCGCGGTCACCGACCGCATCCGGCTGGGGTCGGGCGCGCTGCAGACCGGGTTCCTCACCCCGCTCGCCGCGCTGGAGCAGTTCGGCCTGCTCGACGCGCTGCATCCCGGCCGCTTCGACCTCGGGCTCGGCCGTTCGGCCCAGCGCCGCGAGTCCACCCGGGGCGAAGCGCCACCGGCGGCACCCCCCGCCGAGGCCCGCATCGTCGACGGGCTGCTCATCCCCAAGCACTTCGACTTCACGCCGCTCATGCGCTCGGCCCGGGCGGCGCTCTACGGCAAGCTGCTCAAGCAGCCCAACGCCGAGGCGCTCGACCTGGACCAGGTGGTCGACGACATCGAGACGCTGATCGCCGGCCCGTACACCGACGGCCAGGGCAACGAGGCCCGCGCGATCCCCGGCGAGAACGCCGATCTGGAGCTCTGGATCCTCGGCAGCAGCGGTGGGGAGAGCGCCCGGGTGGCCGGGGCGCGCGGCTTGCCGTTCGCCGCGAACTACCACGTGGCCCCGGCGAAGGTGCTCGAGGCGGTCGAGGCCTACCGCTCGGCGTTCAAGCCGTCGAAGACTCTGTCCGAGCCGCACGTGATGGTCTCGGCCGACGTGGTGGTGGCCGAGGATGACGCGACCGCCCGGCGGCTCGCCACCCCGTACGGCCGCTGGGTGCACAGCATCCGCGCCGAGGGCGGGGCCATCCCGTACCCGAGCGAGGCGGAGGTGGCGGCCCGGCCGTTGACCGACGAGGAGCGCGAACTGGTCGCCGACCGACTCGACACGCATTTCGTCGGCACCCCACAGACAGTGATCGAGCGGCTGGAGACTTTGCGGCGCGTGACGGAAGCCGACGAACTGCTGGTCACCACGATCACCCACGATCATGCCGACCGGGTGCGCTCGTTCGAACTGCTGGCCAAGCACTGGCCGGGCTGACCCGCTGGGTCGCGCTCACGCCCGTCGACCGCACGCACCGGGTGGTGCTCGCCAACCTCGGCTAAACGCCCGCCCTGCGGTCCCGGAAGGCGATCATGTTCATCCGGTTGCCGCAGCGGACGGTGCAGAAGCGCTTCGAGCCGTTGCGGGACAGGTCGAGGACCAGGCCGTCGCAGTCGTCGGCCGCGCAGACGCGCAGCCGGCTCATCTCGTTCATCCGGATCACGTCGGCGAGTGCCAGCGCCACCTCGGCCCGGAGCCGCTCGGCGAACGGCGCGTCGGGGGCGGTCGCGTGCAGGTGCCAGTCGAGCGCGTCGTGGCGTGCCAGTAACGGCAGGGCCCTCGCCTCGCGCAGCATCCGGTTCACGATCTCGACCGCCTCATCGCGCTCCAGACCCCACACCTGCCGGAGCAGCGCGCGGGTGGCCCGTACGTCGCGAAGTTCGGCCTGATCCTGGTCGATGCGGCCGGTGAAGGAGAATCGGGCCAGCAGCTCGGCCAGTTGCTCGACCGTGGCCAGCTCGTCGTCGCCGGTGCGGGAGCTGCCCGGCTCGGTGTTGGCCAGCGCCACCACGAAATCCAGTGACTCCACCGTGTCAGGGGCAAAAAGCAATTTGACTCCTCACGAAGACCGGCCTAGCGTCAGGGGCATTGATAACTTAGACCATGACAGCGTACGTCGGGGGCAGCGATGAGGTTTTCACCCAAGCACGTCGGCCTGGCCGCGATGGTCCTCTCCGCGGTCTCGTTCGGCACGTCCGGAGCGTTCATCAAGCCGCTCCTGGAGGCCGGCTGGTCGCCCGCCACCGCCGTGACCGTGCGCGCCCTCACCGGCGGCGTCGTGCTCCTGCCCTTCGTGCTGGTCGCGCTGCGCGGCCGCTGGCCGGCCCTGTGGCGTGCCCGGTGGCGGGTGCTCGGCATGGGCGTGGTCGCCGTCGCCTTCACCCAGTTCGCCTACTTCGCCGCGATCGCCCGCATCCCGGTGTCGACGGCGTTGCTGATCGAATACCTGGCGCCGCTCCTGCTGGTCCTGTGGGCCTGGGCGACCACCCGGCGCATCCCCCGGCTGACGGTCCTGCTCGGCTCGGCCCTTGCCGTCGCCGGCCTGGTCCTGGTGATCGGCCCCGGCGCGCTGCAGGCGGTCGACCCGCTCGGCCTGGCGCTTGCCTTCGCCGCCGCGATCGGCTGCGCGGTCTACTTCGTCGTCGCGGCCCGTCCGGCCGACGGCCTCCCGCCCGTGGCGCTGGCCGGCTCCGGTCTGCTGCTGGGCGGTCTGGCCCTGGCCGCCGTCGGCCTGACCGGCGTGCTCCCGTTCGAGGCGGTCGGCGGCAGCGTCCCGATGCTCGGCGGCACCGCCCCCTGGTGGATCCCGCTCGGCGTCGTCGCCGTCGCGGGCACGGCCGTCGCGTACGCCACCGGGATCGCCGGATCGGCCCGTCTGGGTTCCCGCCTGGCGTCGTTCCTGGGCCTGCTCGAGGTCGTCTTCGCCTCGATCTTCGCCTGGCTGGTCCTCGGCGAGTCCTTGACCCTGCCGCAGCTCTTCGGCGGCGCGCTGATCCTGGTCGGCATCGCCTCGATCCCCGCCGAGCAGCCGGCCGAACCGGTCGTCGCCGTGGAACCGCGCGAACCTGCCATCCGCTGACGGCGGACAGGAGGATTCAGACGAACGGCCCGGCCTGCGGAGGATGCCTGCCCTGACATTCTCAGGGTGAAGTCCGGGTATGACCTGATGGTTGCCGGGACGGAGCCTTGGCAGGCTGAGAGCGTGTTAGCCGACCTGATGAACGCCGCAAGCGCCTTCGTCGACTGG
>DASRYP010001000.1:0-9755 GCA_035687165.1 Actinoplanes sp.
CCTATTGTTCGACCCCGCTGAAGGCGAGCCGGCTGGCACTGCCGCCGGCGTCAACCGGACGCTGTTCATCCAGGTGGTCGTGGCCATTCGCAAGGCCTACCGGCGGGCCGGCGCAGCTCCGACAACCGCCCACGCCTACTACTACTGACGCCCGCCTAGCGAGTCGTTCGTGCGGGAACGAACAGTATCTGGGCGACAACGAAGGACACGCTGGCCATTCCTGCCGGACTGCGGTCGGTTCAGGAGTCCGGGCGCTGGACGAGTTGCAGGAACGCTTCGAGCTCACGGTCCGGCCGGACATGACGGCGGTAGAGCGGACTGCACGGTGTCTCCGCCAGTCTCATGCCCAGGTCGGCCAGGCTTCTGCCGGGGTCGACGTGCCGGTAGACGTCGGCGAGGTAGCCGAACTCGTTCATGATCCCGACGACGCTGCGGTTCGCGGTGGGCCCGAACCGGCAGTCCCGCATCTGCCTCAACTCGTCGTCGACGACGGCCGCCGGCGCTTGGTGGGTGGCCAGGGCGGCGGCGATCTCCGGCCCGATACGGGCCGGCACGGTGGCGCCCGGAGCCAGCGGCATCAACACCGGCAACAAAGTCTCCTCGTTGACCAGCAGGATCAACTGCTGGGGCCGCCACGGCAGCAGGGTCGCGTACCACTCACCCAGCAGAGTGGTCGACGCTTCACCGTCATACGGCGTCGCCCGCCCGAGCCGCTGGCGTAGCTTCTTGGTCGCCCGGACAATCAACACCAGACCAATCCTGCCCGACGGTTGTTGACCGCAGTGGCTGGGCCGGTCCCGTCAGGGGGTGGAGCAAGACGGCAGCGGTCGGTGGCGGCACGGCAGAGTTATACGTTCCATCTGGCTGTCAGGGCGGTCCAGACCGCTCGGCTCGCGACTTCAGACGCCAGCGCCGGGTCGGCGAAGCTGATCACGTCTTCGACAACCTGCGCGAAGCGCTCAGGGATCTTGGCGGCGTCTGGTCCGAGGCGGCGCCTGTAGGCGCTGTAGGCGCCGGCACGGACGACGCCGTAGTCGCCGATAACGTCGGCGAGCGGCCGAAGGGTGACTTCGCGATGCTTGGAGGTCGCCGCCAGAGCAGTGAGTAGGTCTGCCGCAGTGATGTCGAGGCGGCGGGTGAGCGTCCAGATGTCGGCGTAGTCGCGGACACGGCTATTGCCGGCGCCGAGCTCGACGGCGGTGCAGAGCTTCTCCGCCAGGACGACCGGTAGCGGGTGCCCCAGGACGCTCAGGCGCGGATGATTCGTGAGCAGGGTTGGATAGTCGACAATGGCAGGTGGCGGGGCAACCGGGTCGCCGGTGCTGATGTCCAGGCGCAGCTTCACGAGAGCTCCCGAGACGGTCGCGTCCATAGCGATGCGAACTCCGCCGTAGAGGTCGCCATCCGGATGGTGCTCGCCTTAGCGGTCTCGGTGCGGAACTCCACGCCATCCTCGACCGGCGCGGGCAGTACGGCGATCTCGACAACCCGCCGAAGGACCGAAGCCTCGTCGAGGTTCAGGTTGCGGGCGAGGAAGTCGGCGTCGACGGTCGCGCGGCGGGCATCCCAAGCGGCCAGCAGCATTCCGCCCTTGAGGACGAACCGATCCGCGTACCCGCTGACCTCGAGGCGGGCGAGAAACCGTTCCAGAACGTAGATGACCATCAACGTCTGGGTTTGGCGGCCCTGACGGCGGGCCAGATTCTGCAAGTCCAGATATGCTCGGCCGCCTGCGTCGGCACGGGTGGGACGGGTCACGACATCCCCTTCATGACGCGGCCAGCACGTCGACCACGGCCCGAACCGGCCCGAGCACATCCAGTGCCTTCGCGTACGTCATGAGATCGGCAACCCGGGCATCACGCCGGGCCAGGTAGCGACGCACGGCCACGTGCGCGACCGAATCCCCGAGCTTGTGCCGCATGTGTATCAAGTCGACGACGGTCCGGCCAGGCGAGTAGATCCTCGCCCACTCCCCCGGCGCCACCTCGACTGATTCCAGACCCAACTCGAACGTCAGCGGGTTCCATACGAACACCTCAACCGGTGGATAGTCGATCTTCGGCGGCCACGTCCGGCGCGGTATGGCGATCTGCACCGCCATCGGGATCTCGTCGGTCAGGTCGTGCACCGCCGCCGCGGACAGCAGACACACCACTGCCCGCGGAGCCCGCAGCGAGACTGCCAGCAGGTCCGGGTACGACGCCGCCGGCGCGTCAGCCCGACGAAACACCCCCCGGGACAGTTCAACGAGTTCTCCATCGTCTCGGGCGGCGTAGAGGTCGCGTGGGTGCACACCCGCTGCCCGCGCCTGCCCCGTTGTAAAGGTCAACGGAAGCCCTGGCAACCCCGTCATGGATAAAAGACTAGACTTCCCGCCTATTAATGACAAGGTATCTATCCAGGGATGCCTGCTCACCCCCCAGGCCTGACTTCGGCTGTCGTGCCCTTGTCGACCTGCCGACGAAGCACTAGACTAGATGTCATTAGTCTACCCCCTGAGCGTACGTAACAGCCGGAGCGTCTGACAGGCGCCCGAGTCGGTGACTGGGGTGCCTAAGCACGTTGGTGGAAGACCTTGCCGGGGAGTGGAGAGCTGGTCGGCACAGTCGGAGCAGGGCAATCACGGGGATGACCTTGGAGAGGCGGTTCGGAGTGCCCGACAGAGCTGGACTGATCTTCGTCATCGCTGGGGTTGCCGTTGCCGCCGTCACCGCGATGATCCTTCGGCGCAGAACCGAGCGGCGGGAAGCCGCCGCTCAGCTGCGGGCGAAACAACTGTCCGTCGAGGTGATGCGCTCCTCCGAAGAACTGCGGGCCGGCGCCGTCGCACCATCGGCAGGCGACGCCCCTTCCTTGGCTCGATTGGTCGAACACGACCCGCGGTACCGCGCCGCCGTCCGCGGGCTTCGGGCGGGCGCCTCCTCCGCGCAGGTGACGGCCGCCTTGTCAGAGTTGGAACAGGCGCGACAGCAAGTGCTGGTCGCCGTCGTGGCTCGCGACGCAGACCTTCTCCAAAGCGCGGTGCATAGCTTGGACGAGGCGGTCGAGAATTTCGGGACGGCATCGTCGGTCATCGTGCGACTGGCGTAGCAGACGGCGGGTTCGCGCCAAAATCGGCTGGTCAGCCGGGGTTCGCGTGGCGCCGGTACATCTCTACCGCGTCGGTGCTGCTCGCTTGCCAGAACGCGTTGAAGACCCCTTCGAACGCGTGACAGCCCGTCAGTACCGGTCGGCGGGCACAGCCAGACGGAGGACTCGGTGACGCAGGGCTTCATCGATTGGGCGAGTCTCACCGAGGTGGCGAACGGCTACGCCGGTCCGATGCGCGATGCCTACCGTTGGTCAGCGGTGTCGAGCATCCAAGCCACGTGCGGCATCGTCCACGGCCGACAGTTTCGGGTCCTGCCGAGCCCAGGTCGCAGACGCCTGGCCACGAAGGGACCCCACGACGTTCTGCGGACGGCGGTCACCGACCTCGTCGACAGCGCGCAACTGCCGGCCAACACCGTGGACCGGACAGCGACCGAGGTCAACCACTGGGCGCAGGACAACACAACCCGACTCCGCGAGATCGTCGACACCTGCCTGTCGAACCCCGACAAGCTGTACGGGCCGCGGTGCGGGTTTGACCAATGGCTGACCACAGCGCTCGGAGCCAACCGAGAGGCAACGACGTTGCGGGTCGGCGGCTTGTTCGACCTCAACCTGCGTACGCCGTTGTCCGCGGTCCTTGAAGTCAGCGACCAAGAGCTGGTACGGGCCTGGCAGCACTCCTCCCGAGGCAGCCACGCTCAGTACGGACAGCGACTTGTACGGGCTGGTAAGCCGGGCCCATGTGCTGTCCATCCTGCTTCGCGGCCGTTACCACGATCTCGTCGCACGCAGCGCGGGCATCCAGGTCATGCACCACCCGGTCCGCGCTCCGATGCTTCCGAAGCTCTCGGAGCAAGACCTTCCGCCGGTCCCGTACGAACTGACCAACAGCGAACGTTTCATGGCCCAACTCCTCTGGGCGAGCGGCTTCGCCGAACGAGACGCCGACCGCCGGATCCGACTCTGGTCAGACAACGTCCGCCTGGTACGCACCGCAGTCCTGGCGGAAGCGATCGATCTACCTCACCGAACGAGCGAGACCCGGGCCCTCGACACCGCCGTCGACGCCGCCCGTATTCGGGCGCACTCCCGACTGGTCGACGACGCCATCGATCTACTTCTTGCGGCCGGCGTCGGCGTACTCACCAGTTTCGTGGTCAACGGGTGGCCCGTCATGCTCACGACCCTCGCCTCCTATGTCGGCTCGCGCAAAGAGCAAATCGGTACTCGAGTCGCCAAGCAGGCCCTCGACAGCAACCGCCGCCTGAAACACCTGGCCGAGACGCCCGGCCGAGTCACCGGACGATTCGCGCCCACCGGCGAACCCGGAACGGCAGACGGCGACGCGTGAAGATGGTCGTGATCGGGTTCACGGCGTGGTCGCTGCGGAGGGGACGCGTGCCGATGTGCTCGGCGGGCGGACACCACCCGAGATCAGCGCCGGGCACCCGCGTTGGATCTCCAAAGCCACGCGGCCTGTCGAAAGCCGGCGCATATCGAACGTGTTACCGCCGAGCCCGACGGCCGCTATCCGTGACAGAACCATCACGGAGACCGTGGTGGTCGAAGGCCGACGGCGGTCAGTTGCGGGCCGGCGCCCCGCAACACTTCTTGTACTTGCGTCCCGAATCGCACCAGCACGCGCCGTTGCGCTCGGGCGGCCAGATCCGCACCCGCTCGGGACGCGCTTTGATACACCACTCGCCATAGTCTTGGCGAGTCGACGGGTCGGCCGGATCGCGTCGCTGCGCCTTCGTGTACGACTCGTAGTCGGCGAGGCCGCCGGCGATCAGGTGAACCCGAGTCGCGCCCGAGTCTTCGTACATGCGGGCCTCCCGCTGGATCCGCCCAGCGTACGTCTCGTAATCGTCGCCATAGTGGGCCGTCGATTTCGGCCAGCGAGATCGGACCGCGCTGAAGTCCTCCCGAACCCACCGCAGGACGATAGCGTCGAAGGCACTCTCATCACTGCCCCCGAGAAGAGGACCCAGCCTCTCGCGCATCATGGCTGTGACCTTGGCCAGCGACGAGTCGGCCTCCGCCCGAGCTTCGAGATCAAGGTCGTCGAGCTCTATGCCCAGCTTCTCCCGCAGGTAGCCGCGGGTGATGAGCAGCCTGCGCCGGCGACTTCCCACCTCGGGGTCGTTGTCGGCTTCGGTCGCCCGGTCCAATCCGGCCTGGCACCATTCGAGGGCCAGTCGGTCCTGGTCGGCATCGGACAGCATCTCGGTCATGTCGTCGAAGATCCGCACGGTGCCAAGACCGCCGGGCTGGTCGTCCAGTTCCGCCCGGAGTGCACGCTGGACCTCGTCAGCTTCCTGATCACGCTGCAGCGCATAGAGCTGCTCCGCGATGCCGACCTGTGCGTCCCTGCCGAACTCACCTGCATACCCCGCGGCCCGGCGGAACAGCTCCAGCGCCCGCTCACTGTCGCCGCCACGGGCCGTCGACCACCCCGCATCCACCAATGCGCGCGGCTCATCAGGATCACCCGCATGATCCGCGGCCCACCGCTCACACTCAGCCGCAGACGGCTCGTGCCGCAAATCGGCGAGGAAAGCCTCGTACGCGGTACGAGCGACATGAGATGGCGAGGAGTTCACGCTCGGCAACCTACCGGCCGACTCCGGGGCAGCCGGTTGGTGGGGTGGGCTCCGCAACCAGTTCATCGTCGGCATCGTGAACAGGTGGGTGAAGGACGTCGAGACCACCACGCCACTGGATGTCGCAGGGCAGGCGCCATCCGCCGCGCTCGTCTGCTGATCGCGGTGCTGTAGCCATGGGCGCCGTCCTGCTAGCGCATCCGGGAAGCTGGTCCGATTACACCTCAAAGCACCGCGTACGGACGGTGTACCTGCGGTGATCATGCCCCACTGCGCACTGGCCACCGGGCCGATCGCGGCTAGGCGCTCGCCGCGATCGCCTGGCCGCTGCTGGTGCAAGCCGACCGTCTCGATGTTCGGGTTAATGACCCGTTCCGCTGCCAGCGGAACTGGCGACATAGCCGTACGCCACCCCGTCTGCGACGGATTGCCGATCACCTCACGCTCGTTCGCTGCGGCGTCGAGGCTGGCACAGCGCGTCTCGACAAGGAGCGTTGGTATCAATAGTGCGACGAACGCTCCAGAACGTGCCGGCCGGCCTGACGAATCCGCACCCACACGAGTTACGTCCTGCCGCAATGATCTCCAGCCCCACTGGGCGGTACGCGAACTGCCATCGGTCGAAAGGCCCCCGGATCGGAGTCGAAGATCCAGATAGCAAGGGCTCGATATCCTGTCGGAAGATATCGATGGGGGGGTGAGCCTGTGGGCGGCATCGATGCCGCCGAGGATTGGCTGGACACCTGGATCGGGCAGGTGAACACCCAAGCGGCACGCGGTGCTGAGCTGTCGCGGCGGGTGGCGGCGTTGGAAATACCTTGACAAGCAACAACATCCGTACACACATTCCCCGCCCTCCGCCCACACTCATCCCCGGAGAGCCTAAATCGGCGAGTGCGTCACCAGACCGCGGTTCGCCGCCTTCGAACGGTTGCCGAACGCTGTCAGCAGGCCAGCGGCCTGTGGGACGACGAGCCGTTCCTGCTCGCCGCGTACGCGTTCGGCTCGGTGTTGGAATCTGTCGCCGACGTGGACGTATTCGATCTGGCGTTCGCGCTCAACCGGCCCGACGAAGAGCTGCCCTGGTTCGCGAAGCCGCAGTCCCTGGTCGCAGGGGCCGCCTGGGTCAGAAGAGCCGCCCCCGGTACGGGTGGGTGCGGCCCCACTTCTCCTCCCACCAGAGCAGGTCGGCCTGCCACTCAGGAAGGTCCGGGCGGTACTCCCGGACGGCCGGACGTTCCGGCTGAGCGACCAGGAAACGCCAGTAGTCCTCGATCGCCGCCCGAGCGACGTCGGCCGGGAACTCCCCCTCTGCACCGGGCACCCACACGTTGGCGATCCGCAGCGCCGACGGCGTGAACGACACCTCGTAGTTCTCGCTGCTCCACTCCTCGAACGGCGGCTCGCCGCGAGCCACATCATTGGCCATCGCCAGCGCGTCCAGGGTGACCTCAAAAAACCTGTCGAGGTCAGCGGACAGCCACTGACCCAGCAGGTCGTAGCGCTGGTCCTCGACCTCGTACACAGGCAGGCCGTACGTGGGATCGAGTCCCCAGCTGATAACACCCACCGCGAGCCTCTCGATGCGCTAGGCAACGGGCCAGCCGTGCGTGAAGCCACCCGGCCTGGTTGTAGAAGCCTCTTATCGTGACGCCATTGTAGGTACCGGCCCACATGTTGCCGGGAAGCGGCGTCGAGTTCTTGAAAGCACCGGACGCCGCGTTGTCCACCTGTGCCGGCGTCCAGTCGTCGGGGAAGAATGTGCTGACGCCGCCGTTGCCGGCTTTCGGCTTCCAGGCGCCGGTCGGCGGGTTCAAGGTCGGGTCGAAGAACTCGGGCTTCGCCCTATATACGCCATTCGGGTAGGTGACCCTCGAGCCGGGCACGAGCCGGCGGTCGGGGAAGTCCTCGCCACCGGGGCGGTAGTGATAGCCGGAGCCCTTGGGCTGGCCCGGCCGCACGTGGCCGCCGCCGAGGGTGTGGGTCGTGAAGTGCGGATTCATCCGATCCGGGCGAGCACGCTTGCGCGTCTTGCGGAGGAATCGCAGCGCGGCCCGCATGAGCTTGCCGGAGCCCCTGGCCATCCCCGGTCACCCATCCAGCAGCTCAAAGATGGCATCCTGCACGAGCTTCCCGACGATCGTCCGGGTCAACTGCTGGAAGATCGGGATCTCGGCCAGACTTGCGCCGAACGTTGGCACCGCCGTCGCCACCGCCTGCGCGATCCCCACCGCCAGGTGCGGGGGACCTGGAGGGCATCTCCGCAGGCCAAGGCCGGTGGGTCGAGGAGACCAACCGTTATGAGATCAACGGCCGGACGTACGCTGTGGAATCGACCGGGACGGTCTTTCCGGACTCGGATCCTGGCCTGGTGAATCTGTCGCGATCCGAGTACAAGGTCCTCAAACAGTTGATCGGCGCCGACGGCGACATTGGCGCGGCCCGGGATGCGTTGAGCCGGGACCCGAGCATCAGCGACGCGGACTGGCCGGTGGCACTCGACGTCTTCAAGCACCACAAGAGCTACAAGGGCGAGGCATGACCTACGGAATCTACTTCGACCGCAGAACGCCCGCGGAAGCGCTGCGGCAGGCGTTGCACACCATCTACAACGTGCCGTTGGAGTTGGTGTACGCCGGACCTTACGACCAGCTCAACGCCGCGCCGGGTCCCGACCCGGTAGCCCTGATCACCCCGACGGACGGGCAGTTCGGACACGAGTTCAGCGCGGGCGAGAAGCTCCGCCAACTGACCCAGACGAGCGAACTCGAACTCGCCCAGGCCATCTGCCGGGTCGCCCGCACCCGGGCACTGCTGGACGACGGCAGCCCCGCCCCGGACTACTGGTTCCTCGTCGCCACCGACGGCAGCTACGGACGCGTGCAGACCGACCCCGACAGCGACGAACTAGCCATCCTGTACGCCCTCGAACCGATAACCGGCGAGCCGGACCTGCCGGTCGAGCCCCCGCCGGACTGGGCCCGAACCTGGTGATACCCGGCTTTGCCGCAATGTAGATGCGGACAACGTCGAGTCGAGATCCGTAGGCATGGCTTCGAGACTCCCAACGGTCCTGTGACCGACGTCCCGGTCTGGCTGAGGTCAACATGCCGTGATAGCGGAGAGCCACGCGCCGGGCAACTCGTGCGCGAGTTGCCCGGCGACGCTGCCGCAGGAGGCGCACCCCGCGGTACCGGTGCACGAACGATCGCTTGACCCCGCGCGAACATCAAGTCGTGCGCCGAAGGTGTTTCCCCAGCTCACAGTTCGCGGTGAGTGGGCCGAACGTGTGCTATTGGACACCGTCGGGCTGGACGATCCAGGTCAGATCGAAGCGGGGGCCTGCCACAGGGCGCTGACCGGCACGGCCCGGAGCTTATCTCCGAACGGCAGGGTGGAGGTGCCGGTGTAGAGGACGACGCCGGCGATAAAGTCGCCGCCGAGGCGGCCAGCGAGTCGGCGTAGCCCGCGGAAGTCGTCGAGACCGACGGTGGTGGCGGCTTTGACTTCGATGCCGACGACCTGGCCGGCTCGGTTCTCCAGGACCGCGTCGACCTCGTATCTGCTCTGGTCGCGGTAGTGGGACAACTCGACCGCCTGCTCGGACCAGGTGAGCTGGCGGCAGAGCTCGGACAGGACCAACGATTCGAGCAGCGGGCCGAACGGCGCCCCCGGCCTGAGCAGTGCTCGGGCGTCGGTGGCGAGTTCGTTGGCGGCGATGCCCGAGTCGACGAAGATCAGTTTCGCGGCCGCGGTCGCTCGGGTGCCGAGATTGCGGGACCAGCCCGGGATTCGTTTGACCAGGAAGATCTCCTCCAGCGCCCGCAGGTACCGCGCCACCGTCGGCCGGCTCAGTCCGAGCGCGGACTCCAAGGAGTTGGCGGCGATGATGGTCGCGGATCTGCCGGCGAGCAGGCGCACCAGCTTGCGTAACTCGCCCTTGTGCTGGATGTCGGACAGCTGCCGCACATCGCGGTCGATGAGCGCTTGAACGTACGCGTCGAGGAACCGCTGGCGGCGACGCGGATCGTCTCTGGTCGTCGCCTCGGGCAGGCC
>DASRYP010001001.1:0-6996 GCA_035687165.1 Actinoplanes sp.
TTTCACCGAGAAGCTCCTGGCCGCGGCGGCCCGGGGATCTCCGGTCATCGTCCACACTCCACGCGGTGACCGGCACACCCGCCCAGTCCAGCGCATCGAGCCGATCGAACAGGGTGGGCTGGTTGTCGAGCACCGGGAACACGAAGTGTGCCTTCTTCTCCTCCCGCAGCCAGCGGGCGTTCTTACGCTGCGTCTGCATCGCGTCGGCCGTCACCACGTGATCAACCAGGTCGAGCGGGGTCAACAACCCGACGAACGCGCCGATCTCGTTACTTTTATCGGCGATCTGGCGTTGCGCGAGTACGACACCCGCACACGACAACGCGGCCAGCAGATGCGGCGCCGAGTTCCCGGCGGTCTTCGCGCCCCGGCTGGTCTTGCCGTCCACCGCGACCTGCGGCAACCGTGGCCGGTGCCGGTCACGCGTACTGGCCCGCCGCCGCTGACCAGCGGCCTTGGCCCGGCGGCGGGCCCGACGACCGGCCGGCGGACGCACCCCGGTGCGTGCCTTCGCCCGCGCTGCCGCCAGGGCCCGGCGCTGCAACCACCGCCCCACCACGGCGTCCAGCGCGTCACCGTCAAGCCGGGCACACAACCCCCGCACGGTCTTCTCGTCCGGACCGACATACCAGCCGGTCACCGGATCGACCCGGGCACCGAACACGCGCAGCGTCTTCTGCGAACACCCGGCGATCCACTGCCCGATCGCGTACACCGACCTGCTACCCGCCAGCACCGCGGCGACAGACAAGCTGCACCTGGTCGCCGATCTGCGCAGCAGACCCATATCCCGTTCGATCACCGCTGGTCAGCGTCATGACCGCATCGGCTACGACACCGTCATGGCCGGCATCCGCATGCCGCGCCGTCGTGGTCGGCCCCGCCTGCGACCGGCCCGGATCCTGGCCGACAAGGCGTACTCGGTCGCCGCGATCCGCGCCGACCTGCGCCGCCGCGGTATCGCCGCGACTATCCCGGAACGCCGCGACCAGAGCAAGAACCGGCTCAAACGCGGCAGCCGAGGCGGCCGCCCACCCGCGTTCAACGCCGACCGCTACCGGCAGCGCAACACCGTCGAACGCGCCGTCTCCAAACTCAAACAGTTCCGCGCCGTCGCCACCCGCTACGACAAACGGGCATTCATGTACCTGGCCACAGTAGACGTCGCCACCATCAAGATCTGGCTACGTGACCTCACCCAAGGACACCCGTCTGCTTGACCGTCGGCCACACTTGCGGCGTGACGATGACCATCGTGCCCGTAGCCTCGGCCCATCCAGTGTTCGATCAGGTAGCTGCCCTATTCGACGACTACCGGGCGCACTACGGTCAACCATCATCCCCCGAGAGCACCGGCTCCTGGCTACATGACCAGCTCGCACAGCACCGGCTCGCTGCTGCCGCTGCCATCCGGACTGATCAAGTTTGCGGTTTCGTCACGGTTGCGATCACGCCGGCATCGCTCATGCTGGGCTCCGCATGGTCAATCCGCGATCTCTACGTGGCCCCGCGCCATCGCCGCACCGGAATCGCGAACGCCCTCCTGCAACACATCATTCACAACGCTCGTGTCGCTGGCGCGCTCCGCGTGTCACTTCAAACCGAGACCGACAACGTCTCGGCTCTGAAGCTCTACACCACCATCGGCTTCAAGCCCGTCGCAGGCCTGGAACTACTCAATCTGACCTTCGATCCCGTCTCCCAAGATCCACGAGACACGGCCTAGGCCCCAGGTGAGCGACGTTGACGTCGTGATGCCCCTGCCACGCGCCTCATCGAGCAGTGCCGGAACGTCGGCGAGCGCATCGAGCTTGACGGCGATTATGCCCGTGATTTCCTCGTCCGTGCGGGTGTGGAGCCAGGCGCGGTATAGGTCGTCCTGATCCTGCGGGTCGGGGTCTGCGGGCCCCATAGCGTCGCCGGCGGCTTGCTCGTGCTGTACCGCATGCCGAGCGGCCAGCTGGCGCGTACGCTTCGCCAGACCAAGCCCGCTGGCCTCCTCAAAGAACGCTTCGTCCAGTAGGTCGTTCGGCGGGCGGCTTGCGTGCCAGACCTCGTAGGCCGCAGCTGACTCGCGTACCTTCTGGGCTTCGGTCGGTCGGCCTCACGTGCGATCGCCTCGGCCAGTAGTGCGATCACGCACGCACCGACGTCGCCGGAATGCCGGTCCGCCGCCGCCTGCACGATCCATGCGTTCTGCTCAGCGTCTAGGGCCTTGAGGTCGATAGTCATTTCGGTCATTGCAGGTCCTTGCCGATCGAGCACGGAGTCGAGACGTTTGTCGCTTGGTGGGGCTTCACTCCGGCGTGGCGTCCGGGGCGGGTGACGCTGCGGCGACCCGATCCAGGAGTGGCGCGAGGCGGCGTTCCCTGCCGGCCTCGCGGAGTCGCAGGATCTCGACGGAGATTGCGAGCAGCGCCTGGGTATCCACCGAGATCGCCCTGCCGGGCGCTGGGACGCTGCCGCGGAAGGCGGCTGAACCATCGTGCGGGTCAGACTCCAGCAGGGTCACAAGGCCCACTACACGCTCGATCTGCTCAATGGTGGTCGCCACCAGATCGCGCACGAGTTCGGCTGCCGTCTGTGCCCTGACGGTATCCAACAGCGGCGGTGCGGCCAAGGGCGTCACGTCACGGCGGGTCACCGTCATCCGCCACCCCACGTCTCACGTTTGTGGTCGATCGCTTCGCGCAGTTCGATCACGACCTGGTCCGGCTCAGCGAGGCAGCGCCAGGCCGGCACCCGTCTCACCTCGGCGACCGCGGCGATGATGTCGAGGCGGCTCAGGATTCGACGAAGCGGCCGTCCGTCCGGATCGCCCTCGGGATCGTCCGCGAGCACCGCCAAGGTGTTGTCGCCGAGGCTGAGCGTGAGGTCGACCGGGTAGCCCGGGAGCGGCGTGCCCCATCGCACGGTCAGGCCGGCGTCTCGTAACCCCGGGATGAGTCGGTCGACCGGTCGCGGGCCGGCGTCGGCGCTGTCGGCGGCCGACGCGGAGGGGACAGCGAGCGCGGCGAGCAGCCCGCGTTGTCCAGACCACCACGACCGGTCGCCCACGACGATTAGCTGGGACTTGGCACGGGTGATCGCGACGTTCCACAGGTTGGTCTGGTTGACGAGCCAGCCCCGGGTGCGGTCGCTGATGCCCTGGGCGCCGACCGGCGAGATGACCATGATGTCTTTCTCGCTCCCTTGAAACTTGTGGATGGTCGCGCACAGCAGGTCGTCACCGAGGCCGGCTTCCTTGAGGGCTCGGTCCAGCGTCCGCTGCTGCTCGGCGAGCGGCGTCACGACGCCGATGGAGACGTTGGGGTACTCCTTGCGCAGCCGTCGCACCTCGCCCACTACCGCCTGCACCTCGTCGAAGTTGCGGCCGGATCCGGTCGCGCCCCGGCTGAACCGGCCCGGCACATCCACCCAGCAGGTAGCGGGTTCGGCCGGTGCGGCCAGTCGGGCCGGGTCGGTGAGAACGATCAACCGGTTCTCGTAGACGACCCGGTTCGGTGCGTCGATGATCTCCGGGTGGCAGCGGTAGTGCTCGTCGAGCAGGATCGTGCTTCCGGCCGCGGCCGCGAACGCCTCGTACGCCGAGTGGCTGCGGTAGGTGAGCCGACGGTTCATCAGCCACTCGTGCCCGAGCCCGTTGCGGGCCTGCTCGCCGCGGTCGTCAGTGTCGGAGAGCTCGACGACGGGGGCGAGCTGTCGCGGATCGCCGATGATCAGGGCGCGTTTGGCCCGGTAGAGCATCGGCAGGATGGCCGCCACGGTGCATTGGGCGGCTTCGTCGATGATGACCAGGTCGAACAGCCCGGCTTTGGGCGGCAGCCGGCGGGCTGACATCGCGGTGGTCGCCCAGCCGGGAAGCGCGGCGAGGATCTCGGGCATATAGGACCAGCTTCTGCCGTCCGGTTTGGCCATCTCGTCGGCCCGGTTCCGCAGCAGGATGGTGCTAGCGGCCACGCGGATAGCGATCTGGGCGCGCAGCAGTTGGTCGCTGTGCTCCGGTCGGGTGTCCTGCTGCAAAGTTCGTAGGCGCTTCCAGGCCTCTTCGGCGGTCCCCGGTCGAGACGTGAGTTGTTGCCGTCGCTCGCGCCAGCACTGCTCGATGACTACCTGCTCGCCGAGGGCGGTGATCGCCGTACGGTCGAACACCCCTCGTGACCGTAAGCGCCTGCGGTGCCACCACCCGAACCACCGGCTTCGCAGTGCCCGGTCGGTGAGCCGGCGGTGGCCACGCCTGCATCACCTCGGCGAGGTATTCCGGCTCCTGCTGCCGGTACTGCTTGTTCCCGGTGCGCAACACCAGCCCGGGACCGACCATCGCGTTGACCCGTTTGACGACCTCGTTGACTGCGTCGTTGTTGGTCGAGCCGATCAACACGCTCTGCCCGGCCGCCGTGGCGGTGGCCAGTAATGCGGTGACCAACTGGCTCTTGCCAGTGCCGGGCGGCCCCTGCGCGACCGTCAAGGGACGACTCATCGCGGCCTGGATGATCTCTTCTTGAGTTTCGTTGACCGAGCTCAAAGCCACAGTCAGGACCTCGGCGTCGGGCTCGTCCTCGTCATTTCCGACCTCACTCGACAGGGCACTGAGCGCGGTCGAGGCGATCTTTCCCGCGTTCTTAGTGATGTCTCGCAGGTCCTCGATCAACTGCCGCTCCGGGGACTCCGCGCTGCCGGCGGCGAACAGCATGCCGGCGTTCTGCACTCGGTTGATCGGCCCTCCATTGACCTTTCCGACAAGGTTCTCCGGGTCGAGGGCGGACACCGGCTTCACGCCGAACGTGGTTGCCACCAGGTTGACGGCCTTGGCGAGGGACTCGCGGTCACCGGGTTCGATCAGTTCGGCCACGGCCTGGCGCAGTTCGTCCGCCTCGACCGCCGCCAGTTGGAAATGGTCGATCAGAGCGGGACTGGGCTGCGGCGGCGCGGGGTGCGCCGACCCGTCGTCTCCAACGGTCAAGTCGGAGACGAGTAGCGGTGCAAGGCGTACCTGCTGCTTGCCCTTCGGCTGTAGTGCCACGACCGGATAGCCGTACTGCAGGGAACGGCCCCCGTCTTGGGCGAACTTGGCCAGGCCCAGGCCGGGACCTTTGAGAGGGATCGCCTCAGTGGCCGAGAGCATGATCTCCTGGCCCGCGGGCGCGGCGAGGTACGAGTCCTTGTCCGCAAGGTTCACGAAGAACTGCAGGACGGCGGACCGTCGCAGACAGTCGACGTAGTAGCTGAGCAACCGCCGCCATCGGTCAGTGTCGAACGGTGCGTCGTCGGGCTCCTCCATCCGTACGCTCGGCGGCCGCTGCACGCGCTCGCCTTGCCCGGCCGCCAGCGGGATCGGGTCTGTTACACCCTCACTCGACTCGACCGGCTTCTCCTGGCGGCGGCGTGCCATCTCGGTCATCGCGTACCGGGAAAGGTCGCTTGCGGTGATCCAGCCGTCCTCGGCAGTCGACTGGGCTGCCCCGCGTAGACCGGCGAGCAGGACCTCGGTGAAGACCGACGGCCGCTCCGGGCCCTGCGCCTTCGACGCCTTCAGATGGCTGCTCGACTGAAGCATGAACGTGCCGCGCTCGCGTTTGAGACGGCGGGGCTCTTGCCGTATTCCGCCGCTGAACCGGTGGCGCGCGGTGAACGAGCCCGAGAAGCAACAGTCCAGAAGGACAACCTTCTGGCTGGCCTTGGTGTGGTTGAGCAGGTGGCGCAGTACGCCCTCGACATCGAACGCGGTGGTGTGCAGCAGGGCCGTGTCGGTGTCGATGGTCCCGAAGAACAGCGATTGCCGGTCGTCGTGCTGGATACCGTGGCCGGAGTAATAGAACAGGGCAAGATCACCGGTACGCCGTGCGCCGTAGAACTCCTCGATCGCCTGCTTCATGTGCGCGGCCGGCAGATCGAGGTGGTGTTCGACGCTGTCGAAGTCGCCGTCGGTGTCCAGCACCGTTCTCAACTGTTCGACGTCCTGGCGGACGCCGGGCAAGGCAGCGAGCTTTGGGTCGGCGCGGTACCTGCGCCCGGCGACCACGACCGGCACCGCCCTCGCCCGCAACCAGCAGGCCAGGACCTGCGCCAACACTTCGGCGTCGAGCCGGATCAACAACCGCCACACCGTCGTCGCGGCGGGCACCCGGTCGGTGAACCCGAGCCGGGCCCGCGGATCCCGAGGGTCCTCGACCACCTCCAACGCCACGAACAGGCTGTGACAATCACCATCGGTGACCACAGTCAGGCACGGCATATCCGGGGGTCGCTGCGGCAGCACGATCTCGGTCAGTCAGGAAGGCACTCTTCGAAGCCCTGATCGAGGACATCGAGATCCAGTCGGACGACAGCGTCATCCCGAGGTTCCGCATCCCGACCACGAGAGACGAAGAAGGGCTGACCCTAAAGTCAGCCCTTGATCAAAAATCAGCCGGACGGTGCGGTTCGCGCACTGCCAACTATGGTGGGCGATACTGGGATCGAACCAGTGACCTCTTCCGTGTCAGGGAAGCGCGCTCCCGCTGCGCCAATCGCCCTCGGGTATAAAAATGTCTTGCCGAGGTGGAGACGGGATTTGAACCCGTGTAGACGGCTTTGCAGGCCGTTGCCTCGCCTCTCGGCCACTCCACCGAGCAGGCCCAGCTCGACTAGCGAGGCCTCTCCGAGCGGACGACGGGATTCGAACCCGCGACCCTCACCTTGGCAAGGTGATGCGCTACCAGCTGCGCTACGTCCGCACGTCGTTCGGGCTTCCCCGGCGACGGAAGAAACATTAGCGGGTCACCAGGGGGGTTGCCAAACCGGGGTACCCCGGCGCGTCGCGCGGCGAGGTTGGCCAAGGTGTCCGCGTCATCCACAGGCTGACGATCCACCGGGCGGCCCGGGGGCCTCCCGGTGTTGGATGGGCTCATGGAGTTCCGACAGATCAGCGCGGCGGAGCGCACGGCGACCATGTTCCCCCTTCAGTCGTACGCGTTCGAGCCCTCGCCCCGGCCCGAGGAGGACGAGGCTGCCTAC
>DASRYP010001002.1:0-8573 GCA_035687165.1 Actinoplanes sp.
CCTGACCAGCATGATCCGGGTGAGCCCAGTGATGCCGGCGAGAGGGCTGCTTAGTTGGTGACTCATCTTCGCCAGCACGTCCGCGCTGAACGCCCCTACGGGCGGGTCTGTGTCCGAAGGCTGGTCCGAGTTGTGGCGACCGGGAGTCGTCGGGCCGAGCGCTCCTGCGGCGACGCCTTCGCTGAACGAGGCCTGAACCATGGTCGCCGCCGCCTTGTTCGCCGGGGTGCCCACCCCGGGCAACCTGGCAACCCAGCACCCGAGACGAGAATACCTCTCATAATATGTTCTATGTACTTGATAAGGGGCAAAATTGGCGAATCAGCGATGGTGCGGCGACTGGCGGTCCGGGCGCCAGGCCGGTTTGCCCTGATCGGTGGGAACACCCCATGACGGCATGGTGGGCAACCCTCGGAAATCTGGTCATCGCGGTGTCCTACGCGGCGATCACCGCGGCGATCGCCGTCCCGGTCGTGCGCGCCCGCCAGGTCCGGTCCAACCGGCTCGCTACCGCGACCGCGCTGATCTTCTTCAGCTGCTCGGTCGGTCATGGGCTGCACGCTCTCGCCGCGTGGAACGCCGCGACGGCGGGCGCAACGGTCATGCCGGGGATGCACGATCCGGCGCCGGGGTGGGGCTGGCCGTCGGCCGGCTGGGACCTGTTCACCGCCGGCGTCGGTGTCTACTACTGGAGTCTGCGGCGCCGCTACGCAGTGCTGCTGGGCGGCCTGTACGTCGATCCTGGACAAAGCCGCCGCCTCAAGGAGTTGGAGCATTTCTTCACCAAGTCGAGCGACCTGTTGTGCATCCTCGACGCGGACGGCCGGTTCGTGCAGGTCAACCCGGCCTGGCAGCGCACGCTCGGCTTCACCGCCGACGATCTGCTGGGCAGAAAGTACAGCGACTTCGTGCACCCCGATGACGTCGAGCGCAGCGCGGCGCTGGCGGCCGACCTCTTCACGCATGGCACGCCCCTCGCTTCGCTGGACAGCCGGAGCCGCTGCCATGACGGCAGCTATCGCCGGCTGAACTGGAACGCCACCGCCGACCCGGAAACCGGTCTGATCTTTGCCGGCGCCCGCGACGTCACCGACCAGCGGGAAGTGGGCCAGGCCAGAGCGTTGCTCGCCGCGATTGTCGACAGCACCACCGACGCCATCATCGGCAGCACCCTGGACGGCACCGTCGTCAGCTGGAACCCCGCTGCTACCAGCAAATACGGCTATTCTGCTGAGGAGGTCATCGGCCAGCCCCTGGATCTCCTGCTTCCCGCCGACCGGGCCGGCGAGACCGCCGCCAACCTGCGCCTCGTGGCGACCGGCGAACCGGTCGCCAGTCACGACACCGTACGACGGCGCAAGGACGGCACCAGTATTCACGTTGCCCTGACTGTCTCGGCCATTCGCGACAGTGACGGCACAGTCGTCGGCGTCGCGTCCACATCACGCGATCTCACCGACCGGGTCAAGGCCGAGGAGCGGTTCCGGCGTCTCGTCGAATTCGCGCCCGTGGCCCTGGTCATCGTCGACCGAGATGGTGTGATCGTGCTGGCCAACGAACAGACCAACCAGCTGTTCGGCTATCGGTCCGACGCACTGGTCGGCCGCCCGATCGAACTACTCATCCCTGGACGGTTCCACGGCGTGCACCGGCCCTACCGGCGCGACTACATCGCCGCACCGGAGCCGCGCCTCATGGGAGCGGGCCGAGAACTTGTCGCGTTGCGCCACGACGGAAGCGAGTTCGCCGTGGAAATCAGCCTGGCGCCGCTGGACACCGACCAGGGAACCCTGGTGTCCGCCGCGATCCTCGACCTCACCATCCGCCGCCAGGTCGAGAAGGCCGCCGCCGACGCCCGCGACGAGGCACTGGCCGCCGCGCAGATCAAGTCACAATTCGTCGCGATGGTCAGCCACGAGATTCGCACCCCCATGAACGGCGTCATCGGCCTCACCCGACTGCTGCTGCACACCTCGCTCACCCCGGCCCAACGCCGCTACGCCGAAGCGATCCGCTCCTCCGGCCGAGCCCTGCTGGCGATCATCAACGACATCCTCGACTTCTCCAAGATCGAAGCCGGGAAGATCGAACTCGTTGACGCGGACTTCGACCTGCACGTCTTGCTCGACGACGTCGTGCAGGTCGCCGCCGAGACCGGACGGGCCAAAGACCTCGAGGTACTCGGCCATTACCCGCCGGCCCTCGTCCGCGTCGTCCACGGCGATGCCGGCCGGCTTCGGCAGATCCTGCTCAACCTGCTCGGCAACGCCGTCAAGTTCACCGAACGCGGCGAAGTCTTGCTGCGCACCGTAACCGCGCCTGACACCGCCGACGGGCGACCGCAGCTCACCTTCAGCGTAACCGACACCGGCATCGGCATCTCGGCGGCCGAGCAGATCCACCTGTTCGAACCCTTCTCCCAGGTCGACGCCGCGGCCGACCGGCAATTCGGCGGAACCGGACTTGGCCTGACCATCTGCCACCAGCTCATCAGCCTCATGGGCGGCCACCTCGCCGTTCACAGCGAGCCCGGTCGCGGCAGCACGTTCACCTTCACCATCCCACTGACCCCACGACCCGGCCAGCCCGAACACCCCTCGCGGCTACAAGCCCATCTCACCGGCCAACGCGTACTCATCGTCGACGACAACACCAGCCGGCATCTGCTCATCGAGCACGTCGAGGCTTGGGGAATGACCGCAGCCGCCGCCGAAGACGCCCAGAACGCCCTGAACGAACTCCACCACGCCAGCACCCACCACCAGCCCTACGACATCGCGCTCATCGACCAAACCCTGCCCGGCCTCACCGGTACCGAACTCGCCGACCTGATCACCGACGACCCGGACCTCGCCACCACCCGGCTCATCCTGCTCACCTCCGGCACCTACCACGACGCCGAAGCGGCCGGCGCCATCGCCATGCTCGCCAAACCGATCGGTCCATCGACGCTGTACGACTGCCTCGTCGAAGTCATGAACGGCGACACGACCGCCGAAGACGCGACAATCCACGATCGGCAAGTCCGCCTCGAAAGCGACCACGGCATCGTCCTACTCGCCGAGGACAACGACATCAACCAACTCGTCGCCGTCGAAACCCTCGCCGAACTCGGCTACCGCGCCGACATCGCCCACAACGGCCTCGAAGCCCTCCAACTCGCCGACACCAAGCCCTACCTCGCCATCCTCATGGACTGCCAAATGCCAGAAATGGACGGCTACACCGCCACCGAAGAACTACGCCGCCGGGAAGACACCAACCGTCACATCCCCATCATTGCCATGACGGCAGGCGCCTTCGCCGAAGACCGACAACGATGCCTGCAAGCCGGCATGGACGATTACCTCGCCAAACCCATCGACCCCGACGAACTCCGCACCGCCCTCGATCGATGGACCAGCACAGCCGCGACCGAACAACTTTGACGGCGCATCCGGGCCACGTCGGTTGAGGTGCATTTTGCCGGTTTCAGCGGCTGGCCCGAATGATTAGGACGACAGTGAGAGCTGTTCCCGGAGCAGGAGGAAAGCGAGGCGCTGGCTGACTCGGTCGGCCGAATCCCCCGGTGCGGCAGGGGAGCAGCTTCCGGCCCAGCCGCCGCGGATACGTCAGCGACGCGATCGGTTCGGGTCGTCGCGCCTCAGCCGGTTTCGGCTGACCCTTGCGGTGGTGTTGCCCGCGGATGACGAGGGCTAGGCAGCTGGCCGGGTCGTCATTGTCGGTCCGGGGAGGGTCTCCCGGTTACGGACGTGAGTTCCCGCATCGCCGGCGTGGTTCGATTCCTCCACCCCGGGGACGCTTCTCGACGAAGTGGAGCTGAGAACGGTGGCACCTACCGCCGACAGCGGCGCGAGACAGAATCGTGAGCACCACCCGTCTCGACGGTGGTCAGGCTGGTGGCTCAACCGTTCCGTGCGGGCCAAGGGCTTGACGGTCCTCGCGGTCCCGCTGACCGTGCTCACCGCAGTGATCTGTACCGGCTTGACATTCCAGCTCGAGGAACGTGCGGAGCGTCAGACCGGGATAGCCGCGAACAGGCTGATCCGCACCGCCCAGGCGGTTCTGGCCGACGCGGTCGAAGCCGAGACCGGGATACGCGGCTACGGAGCGACCGCGGACCGGATTTTCCTGGACCCGTACACCGCGGCCGTGGCCCGCCTGGACGCTGATCTGAGCGCATTGCGACACGCCACACCCCGATCGGTCGAACGCCGACAGGCAGATGCGGTGACCCGGTCGACGATTGACGAGTTCGCCATGCTCTCCCGGATCCTGACGAAGATCGACGCAGGAACGACCGGGGCCGGGCTGACCGCGGACCTGCTCAGCGCCAAGACGCAGATGGGCCGCCTGCGGTCCCAGATCGCCACCCTGACCGACGGGCCAACCGAGCTGCTCGCCCAGAAAAGGCTCGCGATCACCCGGCTCGAATCGAAGATCAAGGCCGTGTCGCTGGTCGGCTTGGCACTCGGCCTGCTGGCCGGGCTCGTCGGAATTGGCCTTTTCAGCTCCGGGATCTCCCGGCGGGTGAAGGTCACTGCCGAGAACGCCGATCGCCTCGGCCGCGGCGAACCGCTGCACCCGACACCGGCATCGCGCGACGAGCTGGGACGCCTCAGCGACTCCCACGCCCAGGCTGACAGAGTTCTGACCGCCCGACTCGCTGACCTGAGCGCCGCACGTGACGAGGCACTGCTGGCGACCAGAGCGAAGAACGTCTTCCTGTCGCGCACGAGCCACGAGCTACGCACCCCGCTCAACGCGATCCTCGGGTTCTCCCAGCTCCTGGAGATGGGAGATCTCAGCGCGGAGGACCGGGACAGCACCATGCGTATCCTGAGCGCCGGCCGGCATCTGCTCGTCCTGATCAACGAGGTGATCGACATCGCCCGAGTCGAGTCAGGTGAGCTGGGTCTGTCGGTCGAGCCCGTCCGGATGGACGACCTGGTCGACGACGTCGTCGCCTTGCTCGGCCCCTTGGCCGCGGCCCGGTCGATCACCGTGGACCAGCAACCCAGCGACGCAAGCCTGACCGTGTACGCCGACCACCAGCGGTTGCGGCAAGTCCTCATCAACCTCGGATCCAACGCGGTCAAGTACAACCACCACGGCGGAATGATCAGCATCGGCTTCAAGGCACACGACCAGGACATCGTCGACCTGACCGTCTCCGACACCGGACCAGGCCTGACCGCCGACGAGATGTCCAGTATCTTCATCCCGTTCGAGCGGCTCGACGCCGCCGAACGCGGCATCGAAGGCACCGGGATCGGTCTGCCCCTCGCTCTCGCGCTGACCGAAGCCATGCATGGGCATCTCACCGTCACCAGCGAACCGGGCCACGGATCGACGTTCACCATCCGGCTTCCCCGGGCCCCCGCCGTCGCCTCGACTCTCGACACCACACCGCTGCCGCCACCGGTGACGGTACTGGCCGCCAACAGCGACACCACCGCGCAACGACCTCTCGTCGTGCTGTCGATCGAAGACAACATCGCCAACAGCGAGGTCCTGGCTCGCCTGTTCCGCACCTGGCCCGGCACCACCCTGCACGCGGCCTTGTCCGGTCATGCCGGACTCGAACTGGCCGGCAGGCACCAGCCCGACATCATCCTGCTGGACCTCCACCTGCCGGACCTGCCGGGAGAGCAGGTACTTGCCCGGCTGCGCGCCGATCCCGCCACCGCCGACATCCCGGTCGCCGTCCTGTCGGCCGACGCGAGCCCGGCCACCATCAGGCGGCTGCAGTCCAGCGGCATCGTGGCCTACCTGACCAAGCCCCTGGACCTTCGCGAACTCGCGACCCTGCTCAACGCCATCTCCCCGCAGCCCGACCACAGCGACCGGTCCGTCACCACCCCGAAACGGACCGCACCTCGATGACAACAATTGTCCTGTACATAGAAGACCAAGACGACAACGTCGTCCTGGTCCAACGCATCCTGAAACGACGGCCCCACCTCGACCTAGTCATCGCAGGTACCGGCGCCGAAGGGCTCCGCCTGGCACAACAGACCCGACCCGCCCTGATCCTGCTCGACCGCCAACTCCCAGACATGCTCGGTGACGATGTCCTGATGCAACTCAAGAACGACGACGAGACCGCGGACGCCGTGGTTGTCATGCTCAGCGGTGACACCGAGAAACCCCACATCGCAGCAGCCCTCGCCGCAGGAGCGGCAGCGTTTCTCGGCAAGCCCTTCCACGTCGCCGAACTTCTGGCCGTCGCGGACCGGTACTGCGCATCCGAACCGCCCTGAGTGCGGAGCCACCAGCTACCGCAACCTCGGAACGACGCCGCGGTCCAGTCATCGGCTGGTTGTCGAGGCGGGGACTGCTTTGGGGGCGACGAGGTCGTGGACCTGCCGGAGGAGTCTGTGTGCGGTAAACGGCTTCTCGATGAATCCGAAATCCCTGTCGACGGTGAAATCCATTTCCCGCAGGCTGTCGCTGTAACCGGACATGTAGAGCACGGGCAACCCGGGGCGTCGTCGCCGCATCAGTTCAGCGAGGCGCCGGCCCGACATCCCGGGCATCACCACGTCGGTAAGCAGCAGCTGGCAGCCGGACCCGGTATCCAGATCCAACGCTGCTGAGCCACTGTCGGCGGTCACGACGTGGTATCCGGCGTTCTCGAGGATGCGCCGCACGACCTGAGCGATTGCGTCCTCGTCGTCGACGGCGAGGATCGTCTGGCCGGTGCCCCGGGGTGGCTCGGCGATCTCGGGCGTAACCGCCGGTCTGCTGGAATCGTCGGCGAGCGGGAAGTAGACCCGGAACGTGGTACCGAGGTGGGGTTCGGAGTACACGTTGAGGCTGCCGCCCGCGTCGGTGACGATGCCGTACACGGTGGCCAGGCCGAGACCGGTACCTTTCCCGGTGGGTTTGGTGGTGTAGAAGGGCTCGAAGATGCGCGCAGCCACCTCCTTACTCATACCCACACCGGTGTCACTGACGAGCAGCCGGACGTAGCGCCCGGCGCGCTGCAGCCCGGGTTGAAGACCGGTCTGATGTTCGTCGAGTTCGGCCATCGCCCCTTCGATCACGAGGGTGCCACCGTCGGGCATCGCGTCGCGGGCGTTCACCGCGAGGTTGACCAGGATCTGCTGGATCCGGCCGCCGTCAGCGCGGATCATCAGTGGCTCGGGCGACGGTACGACGACAAGCTCGACATGGTCGCCGATCGTGCGCGCCAACAAGGCGTGCGCTTCGGCTATCGCGGCGTTGACGTCCAGCAACTCCGGCTGGGCGCTCTCGCCGCGGGTGAACAGCAACAACTGCCGGGTCAGCTCGGCGGCACGTTCGGCTGCCTTGCTGACCTGGCCGAGGTCCGCCTGGACCGCCTCATCATCGGTGGTCTCCTCGATCACGAAGGCCGTGAAATTCGAGATGATGGCCAACAGATTGTTGAAATCGTGCGCGACCCCACCCGCGAGCTGCCCGAGACTCTGCAGGCGCTGGGCCAACTCGGTACGTTCGGCTATCTCCCGCTGCCGCGCCTCGGCACGTTTGCGGGCGGTGATGTCGCGTGCCACCGCGGAGGTCCCCACCACGGCGCCATCGCGGTCCCGGATCGGCGACAGTCCGACGGAGATATCCACCAGCGTGCCATCCCGGTGAGTGCGCTGGGACTCGTAATCGGCAACGCGCTCTCCCGCCACCACCCGGGCGATCAAGCCCGATATCTCGGCCGTCGCCGAACCGGCGACCGCCCGGATTTCGGTGCCGATGGTCTCCGCGGTCGTGTAGCCGTACATGCGCTCCGCCGCGGGATTCCACACGGTCACGGTTCCGTCCAGCGCACGCGCGATGATCGCGTCCTCGGAACTCTCCACGATCGCGGCCAGAGTCTGGAGATATTCGTCGGTTTCCCGCTGTCGCGCCTCGGCGTGTTTGCGGGCGCTGATGTACCGTGCCACTGCTGAGGCGCCGACCACGGCGCCGTGATCGTCCAGGATCGGCGAGACGGTGACCGAGACATCGACCACCGCGCCGTCTTTACGGGTACGCCGGGTCTCGTAGTGATCGGGGCGTTCGCCGATGGCGATCCGGGTCAGCACGTCGGCGAACTCCGCCGGCCCGCCCGGCCCGGCGATGCGCGAGATGTCGGCACCGATCATCTCGGCGGCCGAGTACCCGTACATCCGCTCGGCGCCGGCGATCCAGGCGGTCACCGCCCCGCCCAGGGTCTTGCTGATGATGGCGTCGTCGGAACTCGCGACGAGGGCGGCCAGCCTGCGGAGCGGTGCCTGCGTTTGCTCGGCACATTGTTCGAGGCGTTGAACGCGGCGGGCCAGGACGAACCCCACCATGGTCACCGCCGCGGTGGCCAGTAGGTACAACGTGGTGCTGCGTCGCGAAGATCCGATCGGGCCACCAGGCCAGCACGCCGATCAGGGTCATCGCGTACCCGCCGACCGCGATGACCGACCGCGGCCTACCGGAGATCGCCGCGAGAGACGGCCCGGCCGCCAACAGCCCCGCCAGCACAAGGTGGGGTCCGGCCACAGCGTCCAGCACGGGCCAGAGCGCTCATCGTCGCCACTGCGACGGTAACAGCGCTCGCCGGG
>DASRYP010001003.1:0-2318 GCA_035687165.1 Actinoplanes sp.
TTGACCTTTCCGCGGAGTATTCGGCCCAGACGTGTTGCAGCAGCAGGCTTGCATACATGTGCTGAGATTCGGTCACCGGGTCGGGCCCGGCGATACGCGGCCGGACAGCCGCGAGATGGCGATTCGCCAAGGCCATCCTGATCAGTTCCGCATGCATCTTCCGCACAGCGAGATCTGCCTGTCGCTGCTGGGTCTCGCGTTGCCGGGTCTCGCGTTGCCGGGCCGGGTCGGTCTCCCGGTCCGGCAGGATCCCGCGCTGTGTCGACCACACCAGGACGGCCGCGGCGGCGAGCACCGAGATCAGGAAATTGACGACTCCGAAAGTCTTGCCGGCGACCGCGGCCAGTCCGATACCGGCGATCACCGCGACGGCTATCAGCAGCAGAACGAGCCCCAAAATCCAGAACAGCGACCTCAGGTACACCGCAGATCTTTCCTCAGGAGTTTCATTACCCCTCATGTCCGGCACCTTTCTCCCGGTGGACCCCAGTCGCGCCGCCGCCGCGATCAAATACGCGGCGATACCGATTCACGACGGTAGGGAGATTGTGCCGGGCGTCGGCCACGATTCGTCAAGGGCCAACGAATGAGTGAAGGCAGTTCAGTAACGGCTGCTCGCATTCGGCTACCTAGCATTCGGCTGAATAGCACGACGCTTCAATCCAGGACACTCGAGCCCACAGCGGATCCACATTTCCTTGATACCGGCCCCGCAATCGCTCTGGCGTGGGCCGTATCGAGGAAATAGGAGGATCAGTCGGCGCCGACCCGGACGTTGACTCGTTGTTCACGGGCGCCGACGGTGACCATCCGCGGGACGCGTACGGACCAGGCGAGAAGGCGCATACCGACCTGAAACCCCCGCGCCGGGAAAGGTTCCCGGGTCAACCCTCGTACAGGTCGAAGTAGGTCTTCCGCAGGTCGGCCGCGTGGGTGCCGAGGCCGGCCGAAGTGGCGATGTCGTGACCGATCTGCCAGGCGGCGGGGATGACGAAGCTGTTCGGCCGGAGCCCGTTCGTCCGAGCCAGCGACGACGTGACCGAGGCAGCGCGGTCCAGGTCGATGTAGGTGTCGGCCGCCGTGGTGACGACGGCGACTGACTTCAGATTCGTCCGGACGGGCTTGTCGTCGTAGTTGCGGGCGATTCGCAGGTACTGGGAGAGGGCCGCGTACGAGAAGCCGTGGCTGTTGAAGTGATCGGGCAGCAGCCGGTTGCCGTAGAGCACGATCAACGGCTTCACCTGCCACGACGGCGCTTGCGAGGACGCGGGGGCGTAGAACGGGCTCAGCGCCAGCAGATGCGACACCGGCCGGAACTCGGTCAACCACGTGGCCAAGACCGCACCGCCCGAGATGCCGACCACGCCCACCTCGTCGCCCAGGCCGGCGACCAGGTCCAAAGAGTCCGAGGCGTACGTCAGCAGTTCGTCGGCGTGCAGACCGGCGTGCGCCTTCGGGTCGGTGACGCCGTGTCGGGGCGCGCGGGGCACGAGCACGTTGTAGCCCCGGTCGTAGTAGAGCTTGGCCAGGTCGTCGAACTGGACGGGGCAGTCGGTGTAGCCGTGCAGCATCAGCACTGCCTTCGCCGTCCGTCCGAAGTGGACCAGAGCGCGCGTACGGCACTGAGCCGTCACCGCCGGGTCGGCCGCGTCGCGGGAGACCGCCTCGGTGACCCGGCCGCTCGCCTCGGCGAAGGACAGCGGGCGGGCCTGGCCGTGGTCGAGGCCGAGCGGCCAGGCATAGACGGCGCCGACCGCCACCAGCACGAGGACGACCAGGGCGGAGCAGGCACGCAGAAACCAGCGGAGGATCACGGAGAATCAAACGGACCCCGTGCACCGAGGTTCACCGCTCCAGGATCTCCTTGAGGCGAGCCAGGTCGGCGGTGACACTTCCGCGGTCGCGGGTGAAGTCCTCGTCGGAGGTGCCGGGCGGGCGGCGGACCGAAAAGACGATCTCAGAGCCTTCGCCGTACGGGACCACGCGCACCGGGTTGAGGAACCGCTCGCCCGACTCCAGTGTCACGACGTGATCGAGCACCCCGAATCCGTTGCGTGGGGCGAACTCGACGCGGACCCGGCCCAGCGCGGCGGAGAGCACGTACCAGTCGCCGTCGACCTGCTCGACCGAGCTGCCCAGGCCAGGGGCCCAGGTCGTCAGGTTCGAGGGGTCCGAGACGTACGCGTAAACGCTGGTGGACGGAGAGTCGATCCGCTCGGCGACGTGCGCCGTGTCAGTCGTCATGACCACGATCCTGCCCCAAGCGCCGCGGGCTCAGCTCGCCAGCCGGAACACCTCCGCGTGACGCTGGCGCGACG
>DASRYP010001004.1:0-2452 GCA_035687165.1 Actinoplanes sp.
TAGGCCTTGTCGCCCAGCACTCGACCGGGTCGGGTCCGTGGCCGGCCGAGTCCTCGGCGTTGGATCCGGATCGCGGCCATCACCGGCCGTAGCCCGAGGCTGTCGTGGCGCTGCCCGGCACTGGTGACCCCGGGAGATCGGCCGACACCGTCGGTCGGCGGCCAGGTGAATCTTGCGAAAGCGCCGGGATGAACCGGCATGGAGGAGGAGATGGAAGAGCTCCACACCGAAGGGCTAGCGACCCGCGGTGACCCTGAGTCATGCGTCGACGACCCGCGAGGGCGTGGCGAAGCGTTGACAGGGGCACGTGCAGGCCGGGCTATTGAGCCGCGTAATCAACGTGTTCGGGGTGCCGACGCTGTGCAAGAGGTGGAAGGCCACACCGGCGGCAGCGCTTTCGCGAGCTGTCGACGGACCCCGCGCGGTCAGAGAACCAGGGCATGTACGGAACCTCCATGCGCGAGAACCGGGAGATCCCATCGCTCGCCCACCTGGTTGATCACCGGGTGGGCCGTTCAGGGAACGCCGATGGCGGTACGCCTGGGATGAACGAGGGTGGGAAGTCGGACGACTGCGTAGTACCGGCGAACCCGCCGAACAAGGTCACGGCTGCGGCCGGGGCTGCGGAGGTGGGGGAGGGAAGGCGGTCGGCCAAGGGGAACACGGCCAGCAAAACTCCCCCCGGACACAGGGCCGGGTCAGGGGCGTCCAATGCGCTGGATCGTGTGCGGGAAGTAGCAGCTAGGGACAAGGGAGCACGGTTCACTGCGTTGCTGCACCACGTTGACCTGCCCCGCCTTCGGAGGGCCTACTGGGCGATCCGCCGGCAGGCCGCGCCGGGGGTGGACGGGGTGACGTGGGTCGAGTACGGGCAGGACCTGGAGGCCAACCTCCAGGATCTGCATGCTCGGGTGCAGTCGGGCAGGTTCCGGGCCAAGCCGAGCAGGCGGGTGTACATCCCGAAGGCGGATGGGCGGCAACGTCCGTTGGGTATCGCCTCGCTGGAGGACAAGATCGTCCAGCGGGCCGTCGTCGAGGTGTTGAACGCCGTCTACGAGGTGGACTTCCGGGGCTTCAGCTACGGGTTCCGGCCGGGGCGCAAGCCTCATGACGCGCTGGACGCGTTGACGGTCGCGATCACGAGCAGGCGGGTGAACTGGGTGCTGGACGCGGACATCCGCGACTTCTTTGGCCAGCTTGATCATTCTTGGCTTCGGAAGTTTGTTCGGCACCGGATCGCGGACGAGCGGGTCCTGCGGTTGATCGACAAGTGGTTGATCGTGGGAGTCGTGGAGGACGGGGAATGGACGGAGTGCGACGAAGGGTCACCCCAAGGGGCATCGGTGTCGCCGTTGCTCGCGAACGTGTACCTGCACTACGTCCTGGACCTGTGGGTCGACTGGTGGAGGAGCCAGCCCGGGCGCGGTGATGTGATCATCGTGCGATGGGCGGACGACTTCATCGTCGGCTTCGAGACCGAGCAGGATGCGTGTCAGTTCTTGGCGGAGCTTCGCGAGCGGTTCGCGAAGTTCGGGCTGGAGCTGCACCCGGACAAGACCCGGTTGATCGAGTTCGGTCGCCATGCGGACTGGAAGCGACGCAAGCGGGGTCTGGGCAAACCGGAAACGTTCGACTTCTTGGGCCTGACGCACATCTGCGCGAAGGGCAAGCGAGGACGGTTCTGGGTCAAGCGCATCACGATCGCCAAGCGGATGCGGGCGAAGCTACGCGAGATCAAGATCGCGCTGACGCGTCGCAGACATCGGCCTGTGCCGGAGCAAGGGGCGTGGCTACGTAGCGTGGTGCAAGGGCACCTCGTCTACTACGCCGTGCCCGGGAATACCGACACGGTGGCGGCCTTCCGGACCCAGGTGACCCGGCACTGGTACATGGCGCTTCGGCGTCGCAGCCAGAAGACCCGGCTGACCTGGGGACGGATGAACCGTCTGGCGAACAGGTGGCTCCCGCCAGCCCGCGTGAGGCATCCCTTCCCGGCCGAGCGCTTCGCTGCCAGAACCTGAGGCAGGAGCCCAGTGCGGTAGTTCCGCACGCTGGGATCTGTGCGGGGGGCCGCCCGCAAGGGCGGTCCCTACCGCGTCTCGTCAACCCGCCCCGGGACCGGCCGATCGCTTCCCGGCTCGGCTTACCCACCCGGCCCGCCGACGTCCCGTCCGGCGGGTCGGGTTCGTCGCCCGATTTCTTGTCATTCGACCCGCCCCCCTGTGTCCAACTCGGTCGTCGCGACGACCTCCGCGGGGATGTCGGCGGGCGGGGCGTGGCGGGCACCGGCGGCGTGCTGATGGGCTCGGACCACTGCGCCGTCCACACCGATCGTCCAGTCCGGACCGTCGGCCACGTCGGCGTCGCGGCGCAACTCCTCGAGGATCCCGGCCAGTGTGCCGTCGCCTGACCAGCGGCGATGCCGGTTGTAGACGGTCTTCCACGACCCGAA
>DASRYP010001005.1:0-11316 GCA_035687165.1 Actinoplanes sp.
TGAACCGTCCGGAAGGTTGATTCGGAGCAGCAGCAGGTGCACTGATCCAAAAGAACGGCCGCTCCGATCTCGGAGCGGCCGTTCTTTCGTGTGCGTGGATCAGGCCGGCGTCACGGCCGAGTGGCGACCCACCACCACCTCGTCCTCGACCACCGGGAAGTGGCACGCGGTGAGGTGCGACTCCGGGTCGTCGAGCCGGGTGACCAGCGGCGGCTCCTCCGTGGCGCAGATGTCCTGCGCCTTCCAGCAGCGGGTGCGGAACCGGCAGCCGGACGGCGGGTTGATCGGGCTGGGCACGTCGCCGGTGAGGAGCACCCGGTTCCGTTGCGCGCGGTCACGCCGCGCCGGGTCCGGCACCGGCACCGCCGACATCAGGGCGACCGTGTACGGGTGGCGCGGGTTCTTGTAGAGGTCGTCGCGCTCGGCGATCTCCACGACCTTGCCCAGGTACATGACCGCGACCCGGTCCGAGATGTGCCGCACCACGGACAGGTCGTGCGCGATGAACACGTACGTCAGGTCGAACTCGCGCTGCAGATCGTCGAGCAGGTTCACGACCTGGGCCTGGATCGACACGTCGAGCGCGGAGACCGGCTCGTCGGCGACGATCAGCTTGGGCCGCAGGGCGATCGCCCGCGCGATGCCGATACGCTGCCGCTGACCGCCCGAGAACTCGTGCGGGTAGCGGTTGTAGTGCTCGGGGTTGAGGCCGACCAGCTCCAGCAGCTCCTGCACGGCCTTCTTGAGGCCCTGTGGGGTCGGGATCTTCTGGATCTGCAACGGCGCCGAGACGATCGTGCCGACCGTGTGCCGCGGGTTCAGGGACGAGTACGGGTCCTGGAAGATCATCTGCACGTCGCGGTGCAGCTGGCGCAGGTTGTTCACCGACTTGTGCGAGATGTCCTCGCCCTCGAAGGTGATCTTGCCAGCGGTCGGCTCAAGGATCCGGGTGAAGAGCCGGCCCGTGGTGGACTTGCCACAGCCGGACTCGCCGACCAGGCCCAGCGTCTCACCGGCGCGCACCTGGAGGTCGATGCCGTCGACCGCGCGGACCGCGCCGGACTGGCGTCGGAGCAGGCCCTTGGTGATCGGGAAGTGCTTTTCGAGCCCCGACACCTCGAGCAAGGTCTCGCTCATCTTGATTTACTCCGCTCAGAGGTTCGGGAGAACTTCCTGCTGGAAGATCCGAGTACGGTCCTCCTGGGGCAGGTGGCAGGCGACCTTGTGCGTGTCGCCACGCAGCAGGGGCACCTCGGTGAACGACCGGTTGCCGTTGCGCCCGGCGTACGGGCAGCGCGGGTGGAAGGCGCACCCGCTCGGCAGGTTGATCAGGCTCGGCGGTGAGCCCTTGACCGGGTTGAGTCGCTCGCGCACGTCCCGATCGAGACGCGGCATCGAGCCGAGCAGACCCCAGGTGTACGGGTGCTGCGGGTTCTGGAAGACGTCGAGCGCCGGACCCTTCTCGATCACCCGGCCGCCGTACATCACGAGGACGTCGTCGGCGAGCTCGGCCACCACGCCGAGGTCGTGGGTGATCATGATGACCGCGGAGCCGAACTCCTCCTGCAGGTCACGAATCAGGTCGAGGATCTGCGCCTGCACCGTTACGTCGAGGGCCGTGGTCGGCTCGTCGGCGATCAGCAGCTTCGGGTCGTTGACCAGCGCCATCGCGATCATCGCGCGCTGCCGCATGCCGCCCGAGAACTGGTGGGCGTAGTCGTTGAAGCGCCGTTCCGGCTGTGGGATGCCGACCCGGGCGAGCATGTCGATCGCCCGCTCGCGGGCCACCTTCTTGTTCACCCCGGGGTGGTGCACCCGGTACGCCTCGACGATCTGCGACCCGACCGTGAAGTACGGGTGCATCGCGCTCAACGGGTCCTGGAAGATCATCGCCATCTTGCCGCCGCGCAGCTCACGGACCTGCTCGTCGGTGGCGCTGACGAGTTCCTGGTCGTCGAGCCAGATCTCGCCGGAGACCTTCGCGTTGCTACGGGTGCGGTGCAGACCGAGGATCGCCAGCGACGTGACGCTCTTGCCCGAGCCGGACTCGCCGACGATGCCGAGGGTCTGGCCCCGCTCCAGGCTGAACGCCGAGTCGCTGACGGCCTGGACGATGCCGTCGTCGGTCTCGAACTGGACGTTGAGGTCCTTGACCTCGAGGTACGGACGGGGGGTGGTAGCGCCGATGGACACGTGACTCTCCCTCATCCCAGCCGGACGCGGGGATCAATGACGCCGTACACCAGGTCGACGATCAGGTTGAAGAAGACGATGAAGAACGCGGCGATCAGCGTGACACCAAGGATGATCGGCAGGTCGCTCTGGCGGATCGCGGTCAGCGCCTGGTAACCGAGGCCACGCAGGTTGAAGACGTTCTCGGTCAGGACGGCGCCGCCGAGCAGCGCACCGAGGTCGAGACCGAACACCGTGACGATCGGGGTGAGGCTGGAGCGCAGTGCGTGCTTGCCGATCACAACCCGTTCCTTGAGACCCTTGGCCCGAGCGGTACGCACGTAGTCCTCGCCCAGCGTCTCGAGCATGTTCGCCCGAGTGAGGCGGGCGTACGTCGCCGCGAACAGGAACGCGAGCGTGATCCAGGGCAGCAGCAGGCCGACGAACCAGTCCGCCGGGTTTTCGGTGAACGGCGTGTACTGGCCCTGGGGCAGCCAGCCCAGCCAGTAGACGAAGATCGCCGAGGAGAGCAGGCCGGTGAAATAGACCGGTAAGGAGACGCCGGCGAGGGCGGTGGTCATCGCCGCCCGGTCGATGAACGAGCCTCTTCGGAGCGCGGAGATCACCCCGGCCGAGATCCCGATGATCAGCCAGAGCACCGCCGCGCCGAGCGCCAGCGAGAGCGTGACCGGGAGGTCGTCCAGCAGCAGCGGGGTGACTTCCTGGTCGGTGGCGAACGAATAACCCAGGCAGGGTGCCGGGCAGTGGGTGACATCCGGTCCGTTGGTGTAGTCCCGGCCGGCCACGATGCCCTTCAGGAACTTGCCGTACTGCACGATCACCGGGTCGTCGAAGCCCATCTTGGTCCGGATGCCCGCGATCGCGGCGGGGTCGGACTGCTTCCCGATGTAGAGCAGCGCCGGGTCGCTCCCGATGGCCTTCGGGATCGCGAAGAAGATGCCGAAGGTAACCGCGGTCACCACAAGCAACGTGATGACGGCGTTGAACAAGCGACGAATGATGTATGCCAGCACGACAGTCGGCCGAGGGATGGGCGGACATCGAAGTCCTTGCCGGACTCCGATGCCCGCCCACCGCGGGCGGCCTTCACCAACCCTTCGAATTACCCGTTACTACTGGGGTGGAACAACGTCACTTGCCGTCGCTGACGCCGAGGGCCTGGAAGTCGACCTGGCCGTAGGCTTCCTGGATGTAGACGTTCGTCAGCCGCGGGTTGCGGTAGTTGAGCGCCTTGTCGACCACGAACGGCACCAGGTACGCGCCATCCATGATCTTGTGGTTGATGTCGCTGTAGATCTTGGCAGCCGCGGCCGGGTCGGTCGATGCGGCGGCGTCGTCGAACAGCTTGTCGATCTCCGGGTTCTTGATCTCGGCCCGGTTGAAGTTGCCGTTCTTCAGGATGAAGCGGCTGTCGGCGATCGGCTGCATGTAGCCGGCGCCCGTCGGGTAGTCAGCACCCCAACCGGTGATGAGGATGCCGTAGCCGCGCTTTTTCACGATCTCCGGCGAACCACCGATGGCGGTGTCCTGCGCGCCGTCGTACTGGTCGATCTTGGCGTTGATGCCGACCACCTTGAGCGAGGCCTGCAGCGCCTCGGCGGTCTTGACCTCGGCGGCCTTGTTGTTACGCACGGCGATGGTCACATCGAAGCCGTTCGGCTTGCCACACGCGGCCAGGGCCTCCTTGGCCTTGTCGACCTGCGGGTTGCCCTGCTTGCGGTTGTACGGGTCGTAGTTCGCGTCCGAGCCGGCGATGTTCGGGGGCAGGATACTGGTACCGATGTCACCACCGGCGAACTCGCCACCGCGAGCGGTCTGGATCGAGGTCGGGTCGGCCGCGTAGATGACGGCCTTACGGCAGTCGACGTTGTTCAGCGGGGCGACCTGGCTCATGTCAGCGAACCGGAGGAAGCCGTTGAACGGGGCGTCGGCGTTCGCCTTGAGGTTCGGGTCGGTCAGGATCTTCGTACGGGCCGCAGCCTGCACGCCACTCTGACTGGCGTCGAGGTCAGCCGTGCCGGCCAGCAGGCGGCTGTCCATGTCCTCAGCGCTGGTGGTGACGGTCAGGTTGATCGCGTCCGGCAGCGCCTTGCGGATCGGGTCGGTGGCGGGATCCCAGTTCGGGTTCCGGACCAGCTTCGCACCCTTGCCGGGCTGGATCTGCTGGAACATGTACGGGCCGGAGGAAGCCGGCTTCGAACCGTACTGCGCGCCGGTGTCTCGCTTCTGCGGAACCGGGCCGGAGCCCGGCATGGCGAGCAGGTAGACGAAGTCCGAGTAGGGCTTCTGCAGCTTGAAGGTGATCGTCGAGTCGTCCGGCGTGGTGACCGACTTCAGGCCCAGCTTGTTCGGATCGGTGTCCTTGTAGGGACCCGGGTACTTCTGGCCCTGGTCCAGAACGTTCGGCAGGTAGTACGGGCCGCCCGAGACCACGTCGACCGCCCAAACGCGCTCGATGCCGTACTTGACGTCCTTCGAGGTGATCGGGCTGCCGTCGTCGAACTTCAGGCCCTTGCGGAGCTTGAAGGTGTAGGTCAGCTTGTCGGCACTGATCGTCGGCTCGGCCTCGGCCAGGTCGGGCTGGAGCTTCAGTCCGTCCTTGCCCGGAGCGGCCGAGTAATCGACCAGCTTACGGGTGTACAGACGGTTCATGTTCCAAACCCACGCGTAGTAGCCCCGCACCGGGTCCCAGCTATCCACGTCCTGGGGGGACCACAGGTTGAGCGTGCCGCCCTTGGCAGTGCCCGGGTTGACCACATTGGTAACGGCAGCGTTGAACTCCGACTTACTGTTCGAGCCACTGCCCTTGTTGTCATTGTCCGAGCTGCCACCGCATGCGGCGGTGGTCAGCCCGAGTGCCAGAGCGACGCCTGACGCCGCTAGCACCCTTGTCTTGCGTGCCACCTGTTCTCCTACTCCTCGAAGCGAACCCGGCCGGTCCGCGTGATATTGCGGTGGTTGATCCGAACCCCGCAGGCACATCAGCGAGCCTTCGGGTCTAGCGCGTCGCGCAGGCCGTCACCGAAGAGGTTGAAAGCAAGCACGGTAAGGAAGATCACGGCGCCGGGAACGATCATGTACATCGGATCGGCCTGGTAGAACTGCACGGCGTCTGACAACATTCCGCCCCAGGACGGGTTCGGCGGCGGGATGCCGACGCCGAGGAAGCTCAACGCGGCCTCGGTCAGGATGTTGGTCGGGATGATCAGCGTCGTGTAGACGAGCACCGGCGCGGCGAGGTTGGGCAGGAGTTCCTTGAAAAGGATGCGGCCCGATCGTGCGCCCATGCTGCGGGACGCCTCCACGAACTCACGCTCACGCAACGACAGCGTCTGGCCGCGCACGATCCGGCCGATGTAGGGCCAGCCGAAGAAGCCGATGACCCCGACCAGCACGAGCACCCGAGACCATCGGCTACCCAGCCCCAGGAACTCGTCCGGCAGGACGGAGAGCAGAGCGATCGCGAAGAGGAGCTGCGGGAAGGCCAGCAGGAAATCCATGGTCCGGCTGATCACGGAGTCGGCCCAGCCGCCGAGGAAGCCGGCGGTGAGACCGAAGACAGTGCCGAGGATCGTCGAGACGAAGGCCGAAAAGAACGCGACCGCGAGTGTGGTCTGCGCGCCGTAGACGATGCGGCTGAAGATGTCGCGACCGGTCTCCGGCTCCACGCCCAGCAGATAGTTCCAGCTGATGCCGCCCAGGTGACCGAGGGGGAGACCGGTGCCGAGTTGTTTGTCGAGCGTGTTGTTGTGGTACTCGCCGATCGGGTGACCGAACCACCTGATGAGCAGCGGTGCCAGGATCGCGATCAGGATCAGCACGATGACGACGACGGCTCCGCCGATCGCCACCTTGTCGCGCTTCAAGCGACGCCAGGCGATCTGCTTGAGCGACCGTCCGGCGATCGCCTTCTCGCCGCCCTCGCGGGTGGCGGCGTCAGCGGTGGGCGTGGTGGTCTCGTCGGTGACCGACGCCTCTGGGCCAAGCGACATCTACGCGCCGGTCCTCTCCCGGCGGCCGGACGTGCATGAGTCCACGCCGCCGGTGCGCAGGGTTCGGCGAAGAACCCGCGAGACCGGAGGACGATAGCCCACGCAGCGAACGGCAACCGATCGGTTATCGCATGCCTCGAGTGCAGGCCCTCGTCGCGCGATGGCCAGATCCGACCCGCGCCACGAAGGCACTCGACGGCGGGTGTGCCGCCATCGGAAGGAACACTCACCTAATGCGGTGCTTCAGGTCAAGTTAACGGAGGGCACACGGACGGTTCCGTGTCCCCGTCGTGATGTGAACGTGACCTGGGGCTCCGACCAGACGGAAACTACAGCGTAGATGTCCCGCAAGGACCGATCCGACCCGGAATGCCATCGCCTTGTGATCAAAAAATCACCCTGCGTGTACCTAAACGGCCCGACGCCCCTCAAACGCCCGACCGAGCGTGATCTCGTCGGCATATTCGAGGTCACCACCGACAGGCAAACCACTGGCCAGGCGGGTGACCGCGATCCCCATCGGCTTGATCATGAGGGCGAGATAGGTGGCCGTAGCCTCACCCTCCGTGTTGGGATCCGTGGCTAGAATCAACTCCCGGACCTCGCCGGTGCCCAGCCGCAGCAGCAGTTCGCGAATGCGCAGATTGTCCGGGCCGATGCCCTCGAGCGGATTGATCGCCCCGCCGAGCACGTGATAGCGGCCCCGGAACTCCCCGGTCCGCTCGATCGCCACGATGTCCTTGGGCTCCTCGACCACGCAGAGCACCTCGTTGGTGCGGCGAGTGTCCCGGCACACCCGGCACTGCTCCGACTCGGCCACGTTGAAGCAGGTCGTGCAGAACCGCACCAACTCCTTGACCTTGCGCAGAGCGGTGGAGAGCCGGTTGACGTCGGCCGGGTCCGCGGAGAGGACGTGGAAGGCGATGCGCTGGGCGCTCTTCGGACCGACGCCCGGAAGCCGCCCCAGCTCGTCGATCAGATCCTGGATGGCACCTTCGTACACGCGATCAGAACCCCGGCAGGGTCAGGCCACCGGTGGCCGGCCCCATCTTGGACTCGGTGAGCTCCCGCTGCGCCTCGGCCGCGTTGTGAATGGCCGCGAGCACCAGGTCCTCCAGAGTCTCGACGTCCTCCGGGTCGACCGCTGAGGGGTCGATTCGCACCGATTTGTACTCCCCCAGCCCCGTCACGACGACCGTCACGAGCCCACCACCCGCGGTGCCGGTCAACTCAGCCGCGGCCAGCTCGGCCTGCGCCTGCGCAACCTGCTCCTGCATCTTCTGCGCCTGCTTCATGATCTGCTGCATGTTCGGCTGTCCACCGGGGCGCATGGCACTGCTCCTCATATCTGCGGAAAAGTCCTCGACAACGCTGACACCCGTCGATTACCACCAACCGGGCGAACGTAATCGCCGCCCAGCGTAGCCGCCCCCGCCACACGCACCCCCACGCGCCACTCGGGACGTCAAACCCTCATCCCGTACGTGATGTGGCCCCACCCAACCGCAGCGTCCGCGACCGGTAACGCGTGTCGTCAGGAGCTCAGGGATAGCGCCCACCAACCCAGAGCTGGGGTGGCCCCCACCAACCCGGTGCCGGTCAGCTCTCGCCGATCTTCTCGGCGCCGAACGCTTCCTGGAGCAGACGCATGGCCTGCTGTTCGCTGCTTTCCCGAGCCGTCTTCTCGTCGATGACGTCGTCCAGCGGTTCATCGCCAGGGTCGAAGCCGTCGAATCTCTTCCCGCTCGACGGCGGACCGTCGAACTCGGGGTCGTAAGGCGCCTCTTCCGCCAGTGAGCCGTCGGTCCACGCGTCGTTCGCCGATTTCGCCGCCTGCCGTGTGCCGACCGCGGCCCGAGCACCCGCGGCTGCGGCCCGAGCCGCCGCCAGTCCGCTACCCGGCCCCGAACTCCGCCCCGCGGGCCCTCCGGCACCACCGACCGGCGTTGCCTCGCGGGCAGCGTTCACCCCGGAGGCACTCCGCCCGGCCACAGTCGTGTCGCCGCCCGCCTGAAGGCCAGCCCCCGCCACGCGATCCCCCGCCGAGGCGGCACCGCCACCAGCAGCACCGCCGCGGTCAGCGACCGCTCCCCGGCCCGGAGAATTCGCTCCGGAACCACCGCCGTCGGCGCTTGGACCATCGCCGACAACGCCATCTGAACCAACAGCGCCGTTAGCGGAACCGGCGAGCGCAGCACCCTCGGCCGCAGCATCGCCGGACGCGGCATCAGGCATGGCACTGCCGGACCCGGCGGCGTTACGGGAGACGGGATCGCTCGGGGCTAAGTCCTCAGCGATGGCCCCGCCCGCGACGGAACCGCTCGTCTCCTGCTCCGATCCGCTCTCCTCCGATCGGTCCGAAGCGCCCGCCGGGATCGCGCGCACCTCGGGCCAGTCCTCGTCATCGTCTGCGACAGCCGCCGGAGCCACCGCCGAAGCCGAGAGGCCACCCGGTCGGGCCGGCTCCGGCCAGTCGTCGTCGCCGGAGGCCGGAGCCGCCGCGGGACGCCGCTGGGTGTGCGGTGCCCGCCCGGTCACGGCGGGCCGACCCGTCTGCGCCGAGCTCGAAGGCGCCGCACCCGCTCGAACCGAAGCCTGCTGAACGGCCGAGTCCCGCTGGGGAGCCGAGTCCCGCTGGGGAGCCGGCGTCGGCGCTGACCCGTAAGAAGTCGCTCCGGCCGCCCCAGCGATCTCGCAGCGGATCGCCCACTGACCGCCGAGCACCTCGTAGAGCGCCTTGACGATGATCGCCGCTCCCTGGGTGATCCCCTGGGCGTGTCGCGGCGAAGGCACCGTGAGAACGACAGTCTCGCCCGCCAACTCGCGCACCGTGGCATCGGCCGCCATCGCCCGGAGCACCACCCCGCGCGGCTGCTTTCTGACCTCGGCGAGCACCTCGGGCCACACTTGCCGTACCGCCTGAGCCGTCAACTGCCCCGGCCCGGCAGCCGCCGCCTCGACGGCCGCCGCTCCCGGCTCCTCAGGCGCATCCGGCAACACCCCGGCCGGCTCACCCTGCCGCCCGGCCGCCACCGCAGTCGGCTCGGCCTGCGCAGGCGCCGCCTCCGCCTCTCGCGTGAGCACGGCCTCGGTCGCCGCCTCGTTGGAGAGCATGGGTGCGGTCTCCGCCACCGACTCGACGCTCCGGGCGGGCACCGCTTCGTCGGGCAAGTCGAACTCGGGCTCGTCATCCCACGGCGGCTCGTCGTCAGCCTCTCCAGCACCGCCGCGATCCACCCCCGCGCCCGAAGTAACGCCACCACTCGGCGCTCCGGACCCATCAGCGACTTCATTCCCATCCTGCGCGGCGCCCGCAGACACCGCGACAACCGGAGCCGCACCGACCGACGCAGCAGAAACCGGGACAGCACTCACCGGCACGGCACTCACCGGCGCAGAACTGACCGGCACGGCCGCCGGGGACGCGCTGACCGGCACGGCACTCACCGGCACGGCCGCCGGGGCGCTCGCCTGCGCTTGCGCCGCAGCTGGCCGCCCGCTGCCGCCACCGTTCGATGCCCGCCGTGCCGCAGCCAGAGCAGCCGCCCGGGCCGCCGACTTGCCGCTCCCGTCGAGCCCGCCGGCCGGAGCGGAGGGAACGGAGGGAACGGACGTGGGCGAGGTCGCAGCAGCCGAAGCCGCGGCCTCGGGCCGGGCCGACGGCTCCCCACCCAGCGCGAGCCGCCGCTCCATCCGTTCGAGACGCTGCAGCAGCGCGCCGGTCGAGTCCTCCGCCCCCGGCAGCAGCATGCGCGCGGTAACCAGCTCGAGCAGAAGCCGCGGCGCCGTCGTGCCGCGCATCTCGACCAGGCCGTTGTGCACGATGTCGGCGCAGCGCGAGAGCGTCGCTGGGCCCAGGCGTGCCGCCTGGGCGCCCATCGTCTCGAGCTGGTCGGCCGGGCCGTCGATCAGGCCCTTGGTGACCGCGTCGGGGACCTGCTGCAGCACGATCAGGTCGCGGAAGCGCTCAAGCAGGTCGGAGGCGAACCGCCGCGGGTCGTGACCGGCCTCGGCCACCTGGTCGATCGTCGAGTAGGCCGCCGCGCCGTCGCCGGCCGCCAGCGCGTCGCACATCTCGTCGAGCAGTGTGACGTCGGTGACCCCGAGCAGCGCGACCGCCCGGTGGTAGCTCACGCCCTCGGGCCCGGCGCCCGCGATCAGCTGGTCGAGCACCGACAGCGAGTCGCGCGCGCTGCCCCCGCCAGCCCGCACCACGAGCGGGAACACCGACGGCTCGACCTGGACGCCCTCGGCTTCGGTGAGCTGCTGCAGGTAGGGCCGCAGCACCGCGGGCGGGATCAGCCGGAACGGGTAGTGGTGAGTCCGCGACCGGATCGTGCCGAGCACCTTTTCGGGCTCGGTGGTGGCGAAGATGAACTTCACGTACTCCGGCGGTTCCTCGACGAGCTTGAGCAGCGCGTTGAAGCCGGCCGACGAGACCATGTGCGCCTCGTCGATCACGTAGATCTTGTAGCGGCTGCTGGCGGGGGCGAAGAACGCCTTTTCCCGCAGGTCGCGGGCGTCGTCGACACCACCGTGGCTCGCGGCGTCGATCTCGATGACGTCGACCGTGCCGGAGCCACCGCGGGCCAGCGCCACGCACGAGTCGCAGGTACCGCACGGTTCGGGGGTGGGCCCGCCCTCGCAGTTCAGGCAGCGGGCCAGGATGCGCGCGCTGGTGGTCTTGCCGCAGCCGCGCGGGCCGCTGAACAGGTAGGCGTGGTTGACCCGCCCGGTGCGCAGCGCCTGCATGAGCGGCTCCGTCACGTGCTCCTGCCCGATGACGTCGGTGAACGTCTCGGGGCGGTAGCGGCGGTACAGGGCGGTGCTCACGGTCCGAACCCTAGTCGCGATACCGGACACCCGGCACGCCGCGCAGCCGGCTGTGGACACCACCCCACGGCGGGTGCCGGGGGCGGACGCCCCGACCCGCCACGCTAGGGTCACGTCGACCGGTGCCGGGCGACGCGGAGGTGGCCGACGTGACCGCAGAACCCCTCCCGGGATGCCGGGTCGTGGCCGACCGGGTCTCCAAGGTGCTGGACGTCACGACCCTGCTTCCCGCCATCAGCCTGGTCGCCGAACCGGCGTCGTGTGTTGTCGTCCGCGGCCCGAACGGGTCGGGCAAGAC
>DASRYP010001006.1:0-6107 GCA_035687165.1 Actinoplanes sp.
GAGGATGATCTCGGGGCGGAACCGGCGGGTCTGGGCCACGACCGCGCCGGTCAGCCGGGCCATCGACCGCCGGCCGCCGCGCGGCACGTTCGTCACCCGGCGCACGGGGTAGCGGGCGGTGGCGTCCCACTCGGAAGATCCGGGCTCGTCGAGGGTGAGGATCTCGACCTGCCCGGCCCAGCGCTCGGTCAGGCCGTGGGTGAGCGACTCGATGCCGCCGACGGCCGGCGGGAAGACCGGCGTGACGACCAGCAGGCGCGGCTTCAGCGGCTCCAGCGGCGTCAGCGGCGTCGATGGCATAGACGGCTTCGATGGCTTCATCGGCGGAACCCGAGGCACGCTTGGTACTGCTCAAGGTATCGCTCGGCGACGGTGTCCCAGGACCAGCGGACGGCGCGGGCGCCCGGCAGCAGGCGGCGCGCGGCGAGCAGCACCGACGGATCGTCGAGCAGGGCCACGACGCCGCGGGCCAGCCCGGCCCGGTCGGCGGTCGGGGTGACGAAACGTGAGCCCAGGTCCCGTACCAGCTCCGGGTTGGCCCCTACCGGCGTCACGAGCACCGGCGTGCCGCAGAGCAGGGACTCGGCCGTGGTCAGTCCGAAGCCCTCGAGCTCGGCCGTCGGCATGACGGTGAGGGTGGCCCGGCGATACCACGACCGCAGCTCATCCTCGCCGATCCGGCCGAGCAGTTCCACGTTCTTCGCGAGGCCGAGCCGCGCGATGTCGGCCTCGATCCGGGGGCGGAGGTGCCCGTCGCCGGCGACGACGAGCCGGGCGCGCGGATGCCGTTCCACCACGGAGACCATCGCGGCGACCAGCTCGGTCACTCCCGTGCGCGGGGTGAGGCGGCGAGCGGTGAAGAGGAGCGATTCCTCGTACGGCTGATCGCCCGGCCGGAACCAGCCGGTGTCGACGCCGCCGGGCAGGATCTCGGCGCGTTCCGCGACCCCCGGGGCCAGCTCGGCCACCTGCGTGCGCATGAACTCGCTGAGGACGGCGACGCCCGAGGCCCGGGTCAGGATGGACGCCTCGGCCCTGCGCAGGGCGGCGACGACCGGCCGCTGAACTGCCGCGGGCAGCACGTACGTGCCCTGGCGCTCGGCCAGCAGTTCCTTATGCACGGGAGCGTGCAAGGTGTAGATGTACGGCCGCCTCGGTGGAACGACGAGCGGCAGTGGGAAATGCCCGTGCAGAACGGCGTCGGGGTGGTCCCGCAGGATCGACCGGACCGATCGCCAGGTCCGCCAGGGATAGCGCAGCGCGAACGATCGGCCGGCTTTGCTCGGCACGTCGTGCCGGATCAGCCGTACGCCGTCCGCGCCGATCTCGTCGCCGGCCAGGTGCGGCGCCGTGCGCTTGGCCACGACCGCGGCGCCGACCCCCGCGCGGACCAGCGCCGCCGCGAGCTCACGGACATAGCGTTCGAGGCCGCCCAGCTTGTCCGGCGCCACGGCGTTGGTCAGGAGAAGGACGTCCGGTCGCACGCATCGCTCCTCTGCTGCCGAATGGTGGAGTTGGTCGGTTCCCCGAAGACCGCGGCTTCCCAGCGCGGCCAGCGCTGTTCCCACGTCTGCGTCCGGGCCCAGCTGATCGCTCGCCCTGCCGTCGCCGCGTCCACGTCCCCGGCGGCGCGGACAGCGTCGGCGAACGCCTGGGCCGTGTCCGCGAACCGGACACCCGGGGGCGCCTGACGATCGAGACCGGCCGCCCACCGGGTGCTGACCACCGGGCAGCCGCGCGCCGCGTAGTCGAGGAACTTCATCGAGGACTGTCCCCGGCAGTAGCGGGCGCGGTGCGGCACCAGGGCGACGTCGGCCCGGTCCAGCGCGGCACCCAGCTCCGAGCGTTGCCGCACACCGTGCCAGGAGACCCTTGCGCCGTACGTCTCCAGGAGCCCGACGAGCTCGGGAGCCGGGCGGTCGCCGTGGCCCGCGTAGCGCGCTTCGCCGTACAGATCGAGCGACCAGCCGGGCAGCAACGCCAGCACCCGGCCGACCAGGTGGGCGTCGAAACGCTCGGTCAGCGTGCCGACGTAGGCCATCCGCCGGGATCCGGGGGTTCGCGCGGCCGCGCCCGCGATCAGGCCGGCGGGCGTGCCGTTCGGGACGAGGCGCACCTGGCGGCCGGGGAAGAGCGACGAGAGGCTTTCGTTGGCGACGACGACGGCGTCGGCCTCCTCGGCGATCCGGCGATAGGCCCGGCGTACGTGCGGCCGCCGACCGTCGAGAAGCAGGTTCCAGTCGTCGGCGGCGTCGAAGACCCGCCTGGCCCGCACACCGGCGGTCGCCCCCCACTGCCACGGCGTATTGACCACGATCACGGCATCGTTGCGACCCGGCACGTCGCACAGCGCCCGCAGCGTCCGGTGCAGCAACCGGTTGTCGACGGCCGCGGCGAGCGGATGCCGATGACCGGGCACGAGGGTGGACCGCGCGTAGGAGGTGCCGGCCGACCGCGTTCGCAGTGGGGGGACCGCCCGGAGACCGGCCGTCCAGCCGGCATGCCGCAGAGTTCTGAGGTCGGCCGGCGCCTCGACGAAGTCGACCCGCACCCCGTGGCGCTCGGCCTGACCGGCCAACGCGTGCTCCCGCCGGATCGCCGGTTCCCAGGTGCTCTTGGCCACCATCACGAGCCGCCTCATGCCGCGACCCCGACCACGTCGTGACCGGCGAGGCGCTCGGCGAGCGTGCCGAGCGCGACGGCCGACGCCGCCCAGCTGTGCCCGTTCAGCCCGGCTGCGGCCGCCTGCGACATCCGTCCCCGGAGGCCGTCACGGGCGAGCGTCCGCAGGGCCTGCGCGGCGGCCTCGGCGGTGCGGGGCACGACCAGACCAGTACGGTCGGCCGCGACGGTCTCCGGCAGCCCGCCCTCGTCGGCCACGATCACCGGGCTGCCGCAGGCCTGCGCCTCGAGGCTGACCAGTCCCAGCGGCTCGGCCGCGGCCAGGTACAGGGTGGCGAAGGCACGCCGGTAGAGCCCGATGAGCTCGTCGTCGCCGACCCCGACCCGGATGTCGGCGCGCACGCCGCAGCGATCGGCGACCGCCAGCAGCCGCTGCCGCTCGGGACGGTCGTCGCGGTGGGCGACGATCACTACCGGCCGGTTCAGGCCGCTGCGGGCGGCGGCCTCGATGACGAGCCGGTGTCCCTTGCCCGGGATCAGCGACCCGACGGAGAGCAGATGGTCCGGCTCGGTGAGGTCCGCGGTCATCCGGGCCGGTGCGCCGCACGGCACGACCGCGGCGTCACGCTGGTAGGCGGCGCCGAGGCGGGCGGCGGAGTACGCCGAGTTCGTGGCGATGACGTCCGCGGCGGCGACCGCGGCCCGGTCCAGGTTCCGCTCGCGTTTGCGCAGCCCGGCGTAGAGCGCGCGGGTCCACGGGTTCAGGGTGTCCCGCAGGCCCGGCTCGTAGTCGATGCGGCGTGGTTCGTCGCAGTAGCGGAGGACCGGGGTCGCCGTCACGCCGAGCGGCATCGAGCCGCGGAGCACGGAGTCGGGGTTGGCGAAGATGACGTCGGCGCCGTCCCGCTCGGCGAGCTGCCCCAGCCTGAGCCAGACAGCTCGCAGCCGACGCAGATCGGCCGGGCGCCGCGGCGGACGCAGGACGGCGGGCAGCCCGGGCGCCACCACCTTGACCGGCAGGACGTACGGACGCGGGGTGACCGGAACCGCCAGCGAGGTGGTGAACTCGACGATCTCGGCGTCCCAGGCGGCGATCTGCTCGGCGAGCCGGCGGTGCGCGCCGCCGGCGGTGAGGTTGTGCAGGACCGCGACTCTCATGTTTGTCTCTCCTTGCCTGTCCCCGGGGGGTCAGCTGCCGCGGGCGCCGAAGGCCTGCCCGACCGTCCAGATCAGAACTTTGATGTCAAGCCACAGGTTCCAGTGGTCGATGTAGTAGTTGTCGTGGAAGATCCGGTCGTCGATCGACGTGTCCCCGCGCAACCCGCTCACCTGGGCCAGCCCGGTCAGCCCGACCGTCACCCGGTGCCGCGACCCGTACTCCGGGAACATCGCGCTGAACTGCCGCACGTAATAGGGGCGCTCCGGCCGCGGACCGACGAAGGTCATATCGCCGTGCACGATGTTGAACAGCTGCGGCAGTTCGTCGATCGAGGTCGCCCGGATGAACCGGCCGATCCGGCCGATCCGAGCCGTGCTCTCCGCCGACCACGCGGTGTCCGTCGTGGTGGCCGAGGCGGGCCGCATCGAGCGGAACTTGTACATCGTGAAGAGCTTTCCGTCGCGGCCGACCCGGACCTGTTTGAACAGCGGCGAATGACCGTCCTCGGCCATGATGAGGACGGCGACGACCGCCATCAGGGGAAAGAGCACGACCAGGCCGAAGAGCGCCATCGTCAGGTCGAAGAGACGCTTCCCGAGGCGCTGACCGAGGCTCCACCCACGCCGGACCCGGACGATCGGCACGCCGCCGATGCGGTCGTCGGTCCCCGCCGCCCCGCTCGCCTCCCAGCTCTGCGGCAGCACGAAGGCGGACGGTGCCCCGGCCCAGGCCCGGTAGGCCTCGAGCAGGCCGCGCTGGTGCGACGTGGTCTCGTCGAAGACCAGGATCTCGATCCCGCGCTCGCGGACCACCGCGGCCAGGTCGTCGAGCGATCCGAGATGGTTCCAGTCGCCGCCCGCCTCGCCCGCCTCGGTGGCGACGTCGGCCAGGTAGCCGGTGACGCTCAGCCCGTAGCTGCGGTGCCGGGCCAGCACCCCGACCACCTTCCGGGCGCGGGGGCCGTTGCCGATCATCAGCGTCGGGTGGGCCACGGCGCCCGAGATCCGGCCGACCCGGACGGCCGCGAAGATGATGCCCCGGGCGGCCAGCATGCCGCCGATCAACAGGGCGCCTCCGGCGGCGTGCCGGCGCAGCTCCAGCGGGACGCCGAGCAGGGCCGGAACGGTCAGCGCGACCGTCACGGCGATGAACGAGTGACTGAGCAGCTGCGGCGCCTGATCCAGCAGGGCGAGGTGGAGCCGCGGACGATAGAGACCGGCCGACGCGTGCGACGCCACGATCAGTGTCCAGCCCAGCAGCAGGGGCCAGGTCCACTGCTGCCACCAGATGGCGAAGGCGAGGGCGACGAGGGCATCCCCGAAGAACAACTGGCGGCCGAGGGTCAGTTGCCGAGCCAGCCGGGACCGTACGGGCTTCGCGCCGGCCTCCATTGCGGAGAAGACGGTGGGTGTCACGTCGGCCCGGGTGTTCACCGAATGCGTGTCGCCGGCCTTCCGCGCCGGATTCTTCGTCTGCAGCAGGTTCATGTGCGCCCTATTGTCACGCGACTGTGAGTGGTCAATTGCAACACCCAAATCCTGCGGCAACTCCCCAAGATCGTTGGCGGTTTCACAGATTGTCAGACCCTCTACCGGGGTAATCCGAACGGATGAATCCGGCGGCTGCCCAGTCGGGCCGGGTCCGACGAGGACCTGGTGAAGGCCGGACAGGGCAGAGATCCGGCCGAATTGGCCAGGCCGTTATCAGAGTCGGCGGCGCGGGGCTGCGATATCGCCAACATTTCCGGTCGAAGCCCATAACCCGTTCGGATGACGCGAGCCGAGAGCCCGGCGCACAGCGGATATGGCAATATCGCCCCGTCGGTGAAAGCGAACTCGAGCTCGATGGAGATACCGCTCGACGGCCTCGTGCGCCATGACTCCACGGACTATTGACGACTGACAGAGGAAACTGCGGCATGCCTTCGTCCGATCACGACCGTCCCGCCGTCCCCGACCCCGGCACCACGTCCGCGGTCGTTCCCGGGCCGAACGATCCGTCGCTCGACGAGCCGCGCTCCTTGGTGATCTGGCGGGCCAAGTGGCGCATCGTCGCCTGCGCCCTGGTCGCCGGGGGCGCCGCCGGTGCCGTCACCACGCTGCCGCCGACGACGTACAGCGCGCAATCGACGATCCGGGTGTCGCTGCTCTCCGTGAAGGGTGTCCCGCGCGAGGCGGTGCTCGCCCAGAACGACCTGGCCGCCCAGTACGCGATGCTGGCCGCCAGCGCGCCGGTCCTCGCGCGGGCCGAGGCGACTCTGGGCCGGAGCGTCGGCCCGGTCGAGGTGACCCCGGTCAACGGCTACAACATCGTCGGCGTCACCGCC
>DASRYP010001007.1:0-2831 GCA_035687165.1 Actinoplanes sp.
GACGAGTTGCGCCGCTACCAGGACAAGCTCACCCACCAGGCGACCCACGACAGCCTGACCGGCCTGGCCAACCGGGCGATGCTCGAGCAGCACCTCGAGCGGCTGCTGACCGGGAACGCCGGGTTCCATGTCGCCCTGCTCGACCTGGACGACTTCAAGGTCGTCAACGACCGCCTCGGGCACCACGTCGGTGACCTGCTGATCGGCGTCACGGCCGACCGGCTGGCCGCGATCGCGGGCAGCGAAAGCCTGGTCGCCAGGCTCGGCGGCGACGAGTTCACCCTGGTCATCCCGGAGACGGTCGACGTCGAGGCGCTGCTGCGCCAGGTGATCGAGACAGTCGGCGTGCCGGTCGACCTGGACGGGCACGCCGTGCTCGCCGCGGCCAGCATCGGCGTCACGACCAGCCACCCGGGCGACGTCCCGGCCGAGCTCCTGCGCCGCGCCGACGTGGCGATGTACGCCGCGAAGAGCTCCGGCGGTGCCGCCCGGCACTGGTTCGACCCGGCGATGGACCAGGCCGCCGACGACGCCGCGCGCCTCGCCACCGAGTTGCGCCACGCCTTGCCCGCGGGCCAGCTCTTCCCCCTCTACCAGCCGATCAGCGCGCTGCCCGACGGCACGCCGGTCGGGGCCGAGGTGCTGCTGCGCTGGCAGCACCCCGAGCGCGGTCTGATCGGCCCCGACGTGTTCATCCCGCTCGCCGAGAGCAACGGGTTCATCGTCCAGCTCGGCGCGTGGGTGCTCGAGCAGGCCGTACGGCAGGCCGTCGACTGGCAGGAGCGCCTGGGCGACCGCGCGCCGCAGCGGATCAGCGTGAACGTCTCGGCCCGCCAGCTCGCAGAACCGAGCTTCGTCGACCGGGTCGCCGAGTTGCTGCGCGAGAGCGGGCTGGCCCCGGAGCGCCTGATGCTCGAGGTGACCGAGACCGCCGTGCTCGCCGCCGACACCGCCGTCGAGCAGTTGCACCGGCTCAAGGCGCTCGGGCTGCGCATCGCTCTCGACGACTTCGGCACCGGTCACTCCTCGCTGAGCCTGCTGCTCGACTGCCCGGTCGACGTGCTCAAAGTCGACAAGTCCTTCGTCAGCGGCGCGACCGCCGGACGAGCGGGCGCGATCATCGTCAACAACCTGATCGGGTTCACCGACGACTTCGGCATCGACGCCGTCGCCGAGGGTGTCGAGACTGTCGCGCAGGCGGTGCGGCTGCACGAGGCCGGCTACCAGTTCGCCCAGGGCTACCTCTTCGGACGGCCGATGAGCGCGGCCGCCCTGGAGGCGTTGTTCCAAGCCGAGCCGGTCACAGCCGAGCCGGTCACAGCCGAGCCGGTCACCGCCTCTGCAGCTGGGTGACGACCATCGCGAGGTGCGGTGCTGAAATATCTTCCCCACCAAATGCCGATCCTCACCTTTCTTGGGCCGATGACAGTTTTGGCAACGCCATCACGGGACTAGCGTGGCGCTGTAACTTTGGCTGTGGCCGCCAACCAGAGGAGTACGGCGATGATAGATGCTCGCTTACGGTTGTTCATTCCCTCCCGCGCGGTGGCTCTGCCGCTGCCAATCGTCGGCGATATCGGCTTCGACGGTGACAATCGCGAATTCAGCTACGGGGATGGCAGCTCCCGGGCCGAGTTGTGGGTGGATATCGATCACTCCCCCACAACGACGAATCCCGTCACTGTCAAACGGAAGGCGTTCGGCGAGAGCCGCTGGTACACCAAGGACAAGCTGGTCGACGTCCTCGGGAAGCCATTCTGGTGGAAGGAGGTCCGGAAGGATCCCTTCCTCGGGATCGAGGCACCGCCCGACGGGGTCGCCACAGCGGTGGTGAGCGACCTGACGCTGCGGGTTACCGGGCAGGTCGAAGCGGCCGATCCGTTCGGTTTGATCAAAAATGTCCGCGTGACGTTCCAGGTCAACGGCACAAATCCCCTCGAGCCCTTGGCACCTGCCATCGATTGCCGGCTCGACCTGTTGATCGCGGCGACCGGGGTTCCGGCCTTCACCTACAGCCTTGTCGGCAGTCACGACGGGTTTCCGGCCTACGAGCTCTACTTGCAGCAGCGTCTGGTCTACTCCTTCAACCCGGTGCAGGCCGGAACCAGTCCCCTCAGCCTGGGCGACCCCAGCGGCGTGCCGGTGAACGTCCCCTTGACAGTTTTCTTTTAGCAGGGGTAACGAAACGTGCTCCTGGATCCCCAGCCCAGTAGTCCCGGTCCCACCAGTCGGGGTACGTAACGATCGGGCCTTCCGCCGGGAGACCCAGCAGGGATCATGAAACGGGACATCGTGTTCGGCGCAAATTGATAGCCGGCGGACGACGTCACCTATTCGTGGCGCCTGTATTAGTTCGGTGGCAGGGCAAGCCGGCATCGCTCCGGCAAGACGCCGGAGTCACCCGGTATTCGACGGACCTCCCCAGGCGAACATTAAATACCTTCAGTTCTGATCCCGTACGAAAGCGTCTCCTCGGGGTGCACCGGGTGTTCCCTGCCCCGGCCCGTTACCGGGCCGTGCGACCCGAAGCCCCCGGGTTTGGGGCAGGATCGGACCTGTGCCGACCTGGACCGAACGCGAACTGGAACTGCTCGGTGGCTCCCCCGAACTGGACATCGCGGTCCGGGGAGCCGACGGGACGCCGCGCCGGTGGACGCCGATCTGGGTCGTCCGTGCGAACGACCGGGTGTACGTGCGGAGCTGGCACCGGCGCGACACCGGCTGGTTCGGGGCCGCCGTACGATCGCTCCGGGCTCGAATCCGCGTCCCGGGCCTGGAGGCCGATGCCGTGGTCACGGACCTCGGTGACGCACCGGCCGACCTGCGCGACA
>DASRYP010001008.1:0-5322 GCA_035687165.1 Actinoplanes sp.
AGGTGGGCCAGCATCTCGGGGGAGACGTCGACCGCGGTGATCCGTGACCCGGGCAACTCGCGGGCGAGGGCCAGGGCGCCGGTGCCGCTGCCGGCGCCCAGGTCGAGGACACGGGGCCGGTCGGCGGCCTCGCGGCCGACCCAGGCGATCAGGTCGTTGTGGTAGTCGTGCAAGACCTCGGCATCCAGGTCGAGCATTTCGATCAGGTGGTCGTGAGACATGCCCCGACGCTAGCCGTGTCTTGCTCCTCGCGCATAGCATCTTGCGTATGAAGCAAGACAGAGATCTCGAGACACTCGTCCGGCAGCGGATCCGTGGGTTGCGGGTGGCCCGGGGCTGGTCCCTGGACGAGCTGGCCACCCGTTCGCTGCTGAGCCCGTCGACCCTCAGCCGGATCGAGACGGGCCATCGCCGCATCGCCCTCGACCAGATGGCCGCGATCGCCCGTGCGCTGGGCAGCACGATCGACCAGCTGGTCGAGTCCGACGCCGACGACGACGTGGTCATCCGCCCGCATCAACACCCGGAGCGCGGCATCACGACCTGGCTGCTGTCCCGCGACAGCGATCAGACGGTCGCCAAGATGCGCATCACCCGGTCAGTCCCCGACGAGCTGCGGGTGCATCGGGGGCGCGACTGGTTCACGGTGCTCTCGGGCACGGTCGTGCTGCGCCTCGGCGAGCGGACGATCCTGGTCGGCGCGAATGAGGCGGCCGAGTTCTCCACGATGGTGCCGCACGCCTTCGGCGCGCGGGGCGGCCCGGCCGAGGTGCTCTGCATCCTCGATCACGAGGGTGAACGGAGTCACCTGGGCCCGGAGGGCTGACGAGCAGAGGGGCGGAGAGTTCAGAGCTTGTCGCCGAGTTGGACGCGCGGCTTGGGCACGCGCATCCGGCGGAAGGTGAGCCCGCGCATCACGCCGTAGATCTGCAGCGAGCCGATCCGCTGCGTCGTCTTGGGGAAGCGCTCCTTCACCAGGCGCTTGACCTTACGCGCGATGACGACGCTGTCGAGCACCACGCCGACCGCGAGGACCAGCCAGAGCAGGTTGCTCGCGAGCTGGACCGCCGGGATCCGCACCGTCGAGCCGATCAGCACGATCAGCGCGCCGCCGAAGAAGTAGGTGCCGACCGTGCGGCGGCTGTCGACGATGTCGCGCACCAGGGCACGCTCGGCACCGCGGTCCCGGGCCAACAGGTAGCGCTCGTCGCCCGCTTTCATGCCGGCGGCCGCCTCGGCACGCTCGCTGCGCTGGCGCTCGCGCATCTGCTTCATCTGGTCGCGGCGGTTGGTCGGAACGGGCTCGCTGCCGAACTTGCGGCCCGAGCTGGACCGCTTGGGCGTGACCTGTCCGAGCTCCTTCTTGCTGGGCGTATAGCTCTTCGGGCGCGACTCGGCCGACGTCACCTCCTCCTCGATGGCCCCAGGGGCGGTGACGTCGGACTGCTTGCGGCGAAAAAGCGAGGGCACGCTAGGAGAGTAGCCAAGCGGCGCGGTGTTCTTCACACCGCGCCGCTGATAGTGATGAAACAGAGGCTCAGCCCGCAGCCCTGCCGGGGGTGGCGGACGGGGCGGTCGGAAGGGGGTCAGAGGCGCTCGACGTGCGCGCCGAGGGCGGCGAGCTTGCCCTCGAAGTCCTCGTAACCGCGGTTGATCAGGTCGACCCCGTAGACCCGCGAGGTGCCCTCGGCCGCCAGCGCCGCGATCAGGTGGGCGAAGCCGGCCCGCAGATCAGGGATGACCAGGTCGGCCGCGTGCAGCTTGGAGGGGCCGGCGATGACCGCGGAGTGCTTGAAGTTGCGGCGGCCGAACCGGCACGGGGTGCCACCGAGGCAGTCCCGGTAGACCTGGATCGTGGCGCCCATCTGGTTGAGCGCGTCGGTGTAGCCGAGCCGCTGCTCGTACACCGTTTCGTGCATGATCGACAGGCCGCGGGCCTGGGTCAGCGCGACCACGAGGGGCTGCTGCCAGTCGGTCATGAAGCCGGGGTGCACGTCGGTCTCGAGCGCGACGGCCTGCAACTCGTGGCCGGGGTGCCAGAACTTGATGCCACCCTCGACCGGGGTCACGCCCGCGCGGGCCACCCGGGCGTCGGTGATCTCGAACTCGCCACCGATCGAGCGGAAGACGTTGAGGAACGTCATCATGTCGGCCTGGCGGGCGCCGAGCACCTCGATCTCGCCCTTGGTCGCGAGCGCGGCGGCGGCCCAGCTCGCGGCCTCGATCCGATCGGGGATCGGCTTGTGCTTGTAGCCGTGCAGCTTCGGTACGCCCTGGATCTCGATGACCCGGTCGGTGTGCACCGTGATGATCGAGCCCATCTTCTGCAGCACGCAGATCAGGTCGATGATCTCGGGCTCGATGGCCGCGTTGCGCAGCTCGGTGACGCCCTCGGCGCGGACGGCGGTGAGCAGCACCTGCTCAGTGGCGCCGACGCTCGGGTACGGCAGTTCCAGCTTGGCGCCGTGCAGCCCGTTCGGCGCGCTCAGGTGCATGCCCTCGGGCTGCTTGTCGACGACCGCGCCGAACTCGCGCAGCGCCTGGATGTGGAAGTCGATCGGGCGCGGGCCGATGTGGCAGCCGCCGAGGTCGGGGATGAACGCGTGGCCGAGGCGGTGCAACAGCGGGCCGCAGAGCAGGATCGGGATCCGGCTGGACCCGGCGTGCACGTTGATCTCGTCGGTGGTGGCGCGCTCCACGTTCGTCGGGTCCATCACCAGCTCGCCGTCGTCGGCGCCGTCGATGACCTTGACGCCGTGCAGCTCGAGCAGGCCGCGGACGACCTCCACGTCACGAATGGCCGGCACGTCGTACAGATGGCTCGGTGACTCGCCCAGCAGGGCGGCCACCATCGCCTTGGAAACGAGGTTCTTGGCGCCACGGACCCGGATCTGGCCTTGCAACGGCGCTCCGCCGTGCACGACCAGGACATCGTCGGTCAACGTAACCTCCAGCCGGCGGGCGTCAGGGGGCGCCCGAAGATGATCGAGGGGGCAGGCATCGGGCGGGGATTCCCGTTCCTGCAACCGGGAGAGCATAGCGCTGAGTGACAAGGATGCCAGTCAGGACGGCGTCCGGAAGTCCTCAATGGTGCCGACTTAAGGCGCATTTAGGGTGGCTGGATCAATATCGAGGCAGCTCAATGACCTGACCGCGCGGAGCGGATCTTGTCGATTACTTTACGTTACGGCAGGGCGAGCATCTGGTTAAGGGCGATGCGCGCGTGGTGTGCCGTGTCCGCGTCGACGGTGATCTGGTTGGGCACCCGACCGGCCACCAGCTCCTCGAGCGTCCACACCAGGTGCGGCAGGTCGATGCGGTTCATTGTCGAGCAGTAGCAGACCGCCTTGTCGAGGAACATGATCTGCTTGTCCGGGTGGGCCAGGGCCAGCCGCCGTACGAGATTGAGTTCCGTCCCGACCGCCCAGGACGAACCGGCCGGCGCCGCGTCGAGCGCCCGGATGATGTATTCCGTCGAGCCCACGTAGTCGGCGGCGCGCACGACCTCGTGCCGGCACTCCGGGTGGACCAGCACGTTGACGCCGGGCACCCGCTCGCGCACCTCGTCGACGCTCTCGAGCGTGAAGCGGCCGTGAACCGAGCAGTGCCCCCGCCACAGGATCATGCGGGCGTCCCGGAGCTGCTCGTCGGTGAGCCCGCCCTTGGGCTTGTGCGGGTCGTAGAGCACGCAGTCCTCGAGGTCGATGCCCATCTCGAGCACCGCGGTGTTGCGGCCCAGGTGCTGATCGGGCAGGAAGAAGACCTTGCCACCCTGCTCGAACGACCAGTCCAGCGCGCGCTTGGCGTTCGAGGACGTGCAGACCACGCCCTTGTTGCGGCCGACGAAGCCCTTGATGTCGGCCGACGAGTTCATGTAGGTCACCGGGACGACGTCACCGGCGATGCCGAGGTCCTCGAAGTGCTCCCACGCGGTCTCCACCTGACCGAGAACGGCCATGTCGGCCATCGAGCAGCCCGCCGCCAGGTCCGGCAGGAGCACCCGTTGCGCCGAAGTCGTGAGGATGTCGGCGCTCTCGGCCATGAAGTGCACGCCGCAGAAGACGATGAACTCAGCGTCCGGGCGGGCGGCGGCCTGCTGCGCGAGCTTGAAGGAGTCGCCGGTGACGTCGGCGAACTGGATCACCTCGTCGCGCTGGTAGTGGTGGCCGAGCACGAAGACCCGGTCGCCGAGCGCGGCCTTGGCGGCGGTCGCTCGGGCCACCAGGTCGGGGTCGCTGGGCGCGGGCAGATCGCCCGGGCAGTCCACGCCGCGCTCCGAGGCGGGATCGCTGCCCCGGCCGAGCAGCAGCAGGGCAGTCGCGGTGTTCGAGGGTTCGGTCCAGGTCGACGTCACGCGAGCCATCGTCGCACAAGGGTGAGACAGGAATCGTGGTCGTGAACAGTGGCCTGCCACACTCGTCGGGTGCGCGTTCTCATCTGTCCCGACAAGTTCGCCGGCACGCTGTCCGCCCCCGAAGTCACCGAGGCGGTCGTGGCCGGCTGGACGCAGCCCGGCGACGAGCTGATCCGGCGACCACTGTCCGACGGCGGGCCCGGTTTTCTCGAGGTGCTGGCTGGTGCGCTCGCCGGTCGGCGGGTCCAGGTGCCGACGGTCGACCCGCTCGGCCGACCCGTCGAGGGCGAGATCCTGCTCGTCGGTGCCACGGCGTACGTCGAGAGCGCCCACGCCTGCGGCCTGCACCTGCTCACCGGGGCGGAGCGGGACCCCAACATCGCGAGCTCGTACGGGCTGGGCCTGCTCCTGACGGCGGCGGTCGAGGCCGGGGCGACCGAGATCGTGATCGGGCTGGGCGGCTCCGCGGTCAACGACGCCGGAGCGGGCATGCTCGCCGCGCTCGGCGCCCCGCCGCTCGACATCGCCGGCTACGCCCTGCCGTACGGCGGCGCCTACCTGAACGCGGCGGCCGCGCTCGGCGGTGTACCCCGGTTGCGGCAGGTCAGCCTGGTCGCCGCGACGGATGTGGACAACCCGCTCACCGGGCTGCACGGCGCGAGCAACGTCTTCGGCCCGCAGAAGGGCGCCAGCCGTGCGGACGTGTACCGGCTCGACGCCGCCCTCGAGCAGTTCGCCGGCGTACTGGAGAAGGCTTTCGGGGTTGCCGACCTGCGAGGTGCCCCTGGTGGGGGAGCGGCGGGTGGCATCGGGGCGGCCCTGATCGCCCTCGGCGGCCGGGTGGTGTCGGGAATCGGCCTGGTCAGCACGGCGATCGGGCTCGACCGGGAGCTCGACGCGGCCGACCTGGTGATCACCGGAGAGGGATCTTTCGACCACCAGTCGCTGCGCGGCAAGGTCGTGGCCGG
>DASRYP010001009.1:0-2050 GCA_035687165.1 Actinoplanes sp.
GAGGACACATAAGCACTGAATGAAGGTGACCGGTAGCGTGACGATCACGACACCCGGTTATTGACCTGCTTTCGGGCGTGATCCTCCCTACGCTGCTCCGCATGCTGCTGCGAATGTCCACGCTGCTTCTCAAAACCCTGCGCGAGGAGCCGGTGGACGCTGAGGTACCGAGCCACCGGTTGTTGCTGCGCGCGGGATATATCCGTCGGGCCGCCCCGGGTGGCTACACCTGGCTCCCGCTCGGCAAGCTCGTGCTCGACCGGGTCTCGGCGATCGTGCGCGACGAGATGATCGTCGTGGGTGGACAGGAGGTGTCGTTCCCGGCGCTGCTGCCGCGCGAGCCGTACGACGTCAGCAACCGCTGGGCCGAGTACGGGGACGACATCTTCACGCTGCAGGACAGGCGCGGCTCCGATTACCTGCTCGCGCCCACCCACGAGGAGATGTTCACCCTGCTGGTGCAGGACCTGACCAGCTCGTACCGGGACTATCCGCTCGTGCTCTTCCAAATCCAGACGAAGTATCGCGACGAGGCCCGACCCCGCGGTGGACTGCTCCGCGGGCGTGAGTTCCTGATGAAGGACGCGTACTCCTTCTCCTTGACCGACGCCGAACTGGAAGGGGTCTACGCGGCAATTCGCGTGGCCTACCAGCGGACGTTCGCGCGGCTCGGCCTCACGCACACGATCGTCTCGGCGATGTCCGGCGCGATGGGCGGATCGGCGTCCGAGGAGTTCCTCGCGACGGCCGAGGTGGGTGAGGACACCTTTGTCGGTTGTACGAGTTGTGCCTACGCGGCGAATACGGAAGCCGTCGTGACGCCGGTGCCGCCCACCCGGCCGGCAACCGCGCCCGCACTGGAGGTGCACGACACCCCTGGCACCCCGACCATCGCCGCCCTGGTCGAGCTGGCCAACGCCCGCGCGCTCGGCGGCCGCACCGACTGGGCGGCGGCCGACACGCTCAAGAACGTCGTGGTCCAGGTGCACAGCCCCGGCGCCGAGGACGAGGTGTTGGTGATCGGTGTGCCCGGCGACCGCGAGGTCGACCTGAAACGGCTCGATGCCGCGCTGGCACCGGCCACCGCCACCCTGTTCGACGACTTCACCTCGCGGCCCGACCTGGTCAAGGGATACATCGGCCCGCAGGGCATCAAGGCGCGCTACCTCGCCGACCCGCGCGTCGCGCCGGGCACCGCCTGGCTGACCGGCGCGAACGAGTCGGGCCGGCACGCGGTCAACGTGGTGGCCGGGCGCGACTTCACCCCCGACGGCACGGTCGAGGCGGCCGAGGTGTGGGCCGGCGACCCGTGTCCGGCCTGCGGCGCCGGTGCGCTCACCATCCGCCGGGGCATCGAGATCGGGCACATCTTCCAGCTCGGTCGTCGCTACACCGACGCGTTCAAGCTCGACGTGCTGGCAGCCGACGGCAAACCGGTGAGACCGACCATGGGTTCGTACGGAATCGGGGTGTCCCGGGCCGTCGCGGCGATCGCCGAACAGCACCACGACGAGCGTGGACTGATCTGGCCCGACGAGGTGGCCCCGGCCGACGTGCACATCGTCGCGGCGGGCAAGGACGGTCAGGTCGAGGCCGCGCTCACGCTCGCCGCCGAGTTGGTCGCCGCCGGGCTGCGGGTGCTCGTCGACGACCGTCCGCAGGTCTCGGCCGGGGTGAAATTCACCGATGCCGAGCTGATCGGCATCGCCCGGTCCGTCGTGGTCGGGCGCCGACTGCGCGAGGGGTACGTCGAGACGCGCGACCGCCGAACCGGGGAGGTGAACGAGGTGCCCGTCACGGACATACTGCGTGTAATCACTGCGGCACGCGGGTAACTCCATTCACGACTGGGAGGTGCGTGCGTATGAGGGTGTCGGTCGCTGAGGTGATGACCCGGCAGGTGGTCTACCTGCCCGAGGCGACGATGCTGGACGAGGCCGCGCAGGTGATGCGTGACCGCAGCATCGGGGACGTGGTGGTGACCAGTGGCCCGACGATGGTCGGTGTGGTCACCGACCGCGACATCGTGGTACGCGCGATCGCCGAGAAC
>DASRYP010001010.1:0-2848 GCA_035687165.1 Actinoplanes sp.
TCGAGTACAGCTTCTGCGACAGCACCCCCATCGAGGAGCCCTTCACCGACGCCGCGGCATCGACCAGCTCCTTCGGTACCTCCGCCTGCGCCTGGGGGGCCGAATCGGAGGTGTCCCCGCACGCGGCCAGACCGGCTGCGCCGAGCACCCCCACCCCCAGCCCCAGGAAGCCGCGACGCGACCACAACGGACTGTCCCCAATAGTCATCTGTCTCCCCCATCGCTCAGCGACGGTCGCCGGAGGCGCACTTGGCGAACACCGCGGTGGTCGTGATTTCGCGTGCTCCGTGTGCTGGGCAGCGCGACGCGGCCGATGAGGTGGGGCTGTCGTTCCAGTTCGGTCGGGTCACGGAACACCACCGTTCGATATTTCGAACCATGTTCGAGATATCGTATGGAGTGGACGCGACGCTAGAGGAATACCTTGAGAGGTGTCAATGTTTCGACACGGTTTCTGGCTCGGACCGGCAACCCGGCTATCGAGGCGGGGCCGAGTACCCCATCCGGGCGGACACCGTGGCCGCGCCGTCGCGAACCAGCTCCGTCCACGTCGCCTGCGTCTGCGAGGTCCAGCGAATGATCGGCGCGGACAGGCTCATCGCCGCGATCGCGGCGCCGGAATGGTCCCGGATCGCCGCGGCGACGCAGCGCATGGCGCTGTCCGACTCGCCGACGTCGGTCGCGACGCCCTCGGCCCGGACGCCTTCGAGATGGGCGCGCAGGCGGTCCGGGTCGGTGATGCTGTCCCGCGTCATGCCCGCCAGGACGCCCTTCTCCAGGACGGCGTCCAGGCCCGCCGGATCGAGATCCGACAGCAGGATCTTGCCGACCGCCGTGCAGTGGGCCGGAAGCCGCAGCCCGACCCCGGAGACCATCCGGACCGGGTGCGTGCTGTCGACCTTGACGAGATAGATGACGTCGGCGCCGTCGCGCACGGCCACGTGGACCGCCTCGTCGCAGGCGGCGGCCACGTCCCGCGTGACGCCCTGCGCCTCCCGGACCAGGTCGAGCCGGCCGGCGAAGGCCGCGCCGAGCTGAAACACCGGCATGCCGAGCCGATACCGCACCGGCTGGCCCGGGACAGAGATCAGGTACGAGCGTTCCACGAGCGTGACGAGCAGCTCGTGGACGGTGGTGCGGGGCAGGTCGAGCCGTTCCGCTACCTCGCGGGCCGACAACTGGGGGCGGCCCAGAAACAGTTCGAGGATGTCGAGTGCACGGTTGACCGCCGGTACCACACGGGGCATGTCGCTAGTCCCTTCGAGATGCCGGGACGACCTGCACACGCACCGGCACTTGAAGAGGGTAATCGCGTCCGGATCCGGCCACGTTTCGCACACCTAGGATGGTCAAATGCCGATCTCCCTTCACCATCTGCGCGCCGGCGACTCGTCGCGCTGGGCTGTGTGCCAGGACGGCGCCTGGGGTGAGCTCGACGGCACTCTCGCCGGCCTGCTCGCCTTGCCCCTCGACCAGGCCCGAGCGGCAGTCGAGGCCGCCGCCCGCACGGCCGTGGGCGACCGGCCCGGCGAGCAGGCGCTTCCCCCCGTCGACCGGCAGGAGGTGTGGGCGGCCGGGGTGACGTACCTACGCAGTCGCGAGGGGCGCAAGGAGGAGTCCGGCCACGGCGCCCTCTACGACCACGTGTACGGCAGTGACCGCCCCGAGCTTTTCTTCAAGGCCAGTCCGTGGCGTGTCGTGGGCGACGGCGACGCCGTCGGGGTCCGCGCCGACTCCGGCTGGGACGTGCCCGAGGCCGAGGTCGGCCTGGTACTGAACGCGGACGGGGTGGTGTTCGGCTACACCTTGGCCAACGACATGAGCAGCCGCTCCATCGAGGGCGAGAACCCGCTCTACCTACCGCAGGCGAAGATCTACGACCGCTCCTGCGCGGTGGGCCCGTCGATCGTGCCGAGCTGGTCGGTCGGGGCCGAGCCGTTCCCGATCGGTTTGCGGGTGCTGCGGGCCGGCCGAGCGACGTACACCGGGACGACCTCGACGTCGGCGATGGCTCGCGGCTTCACCGATTTGGCTGACTGGTTGTTCCGGGCGCTGAGCTTTCCGGCCGGTGTGCTGCTGCTGACCGGCACGGGCGTCGTACCGGGCGCCGATTTCACCACCCTCCCCGGCGACACGATCGAGATAACGTCCCCGCTCCTCGGGACGCTCACCAACCCCGTCGTTGCCGTCGGCGACGTTGCCCAGGAAAAGGGACAACAATGACAACGATCGAGAGCCGCTCCCCCCAAAAGCCGTCGGACCTCGTCGTACGCGTTCCCGACACGACGCCGGAGAAGGTGGCGGCAGCCGCCGTCGTCGCCCGGAAAGCGGCCACCGGCTGGGCGCGCGAGCCGGCGCCTACCCGGACAGCCGCTCTGCACGCCTGCGCCGAGGCGCTCGCGGCGGCGGCCGGCGAACTGACCGACCTGGTCGTCCGCGAGGTCGGCAAGCCGCGTAGCGAGGCAGGCGCCGAGATCGGCCGCGGCGTGGCGATTCTGCGCTACTTCGCGCAGCAGGCCCTGTACCCCGAGGGCGAGGTATACCCACCGGCCGACGGCGTGTCCTTGCTGCACACCCGCCGGCGCCCGCACGGCGTCGTCGGACTGATCACCCCATGGAACTTCCCGGTCGCGATTCCGCTCTGGAAGGCCGCACCGGCCCTGGCCTTCGGCAACACCGTCCTCCTGAAGCCCGCGCCACAGTCGTCCGCGGTGTCGCTGCGGCTGGCCGAACTGTTCGCCGGAGCGCTCCCGCACGGCGTGCTGACCGTGCTGACCGGCCTCGGCGCAACCGGCGAGGCGGTGGTCGACGCGGCCGCCGCCGTCTCGTTCACGGGCTCGGTGGCCGC
>DASRYP010001011.1:0-8638 GCA_035687165.1 Actinoplanes sp.
ACTGGACGTTCCTGCTCGGCCCGGGCCTGATGCCCGCCTTCAACGCCCTGCTGCTCGGCACCCTGCTCTACCGCTCCCGCCTGGTGCCCCGCTTCATCCCGCTGATCGGCCTGCTCGGTGCCCCGCTCCTGCTGGTCGCCGACCTGGCCACCCTGTTCGGCCACAACACCCAGACGTCGACCGCGTCGTTCTTCCTGACCCTGCCGGTCGCCGCCTGGGAGCTGGCCGTCGGTATCTATCTGGCGGTCAAGGGCTTCCGCCCGTCCCCGATTCTGCCCCGGCCCGTCGCCATGTCGACGCCGGACCCCACCCCGGCCACTATTGCCTGATCGTGCGGAACTGAAAGCGACCCGCTTTGACCAGCGGGTCGCTTTCGCACGGGCCTGCCTTGGGCGGGTGCGCCATGCCACCTGGATGGCCGTCGCCCTCAGGACCGGCTCGGATGGCTTACGCGGTGCACTGCCGGATCAGGTGCGCGAACTTTCCGCGCGGAATGTTCACAATTCCCAGGTCAGATGTGGTTCCGGAGATCGGTGACTCGTCGCTCTCCGGGAGCAGCAGCGGTGCGGCAAGGAGCGCGCGGATCGCCCGGCGACGTTCGTTCACCAGAGCGATGTCTTGGTCGTCAGCCAACGGTCGGCTCCATCCGGGTGATGTCTATGCCGATGTCCTGCGTGGTGAGGTCGCCGGTCGCCGACCGTAGCGTGATCTCGTATCCCGGTTTGCTGATCAGCTCACACCGGACGGAGAGATCCACGTTCGAGGTGACCGCGTTTCCGGCCGCCGGATCGCCGGCGCCCAGTGCCTGGGCCATCAACTCCAGCAGCAGGTGGATCGCGGGCGCGGACAGTCGCACGGCGCCCAGGTCGGCTGCGGCCGACAACAGCTCGGCGGCAGCGGCCGCCCGCAGCCGCTGCTCCTCCGCCGCGTGCGCGACCAACGCCTGCCGCTGAGCGCTGCGGTCGACCATCCCGGACACCCGGCCGCGCGCTGCCCGGACACCCCGATCGCGTAGCGAGACCGGAACGTCGACCGCGGGAGCCGGCCACCAGCTCGTGGTCGCCGCGACGACGACCTCGGCGTCGGCGGCGATGCCGAGGTGCCTGGCCGGGTACAGCCCGAACGCCGAGGTGAAGAGGTCAGCGGCGGTGTTCTCGTCGGTCGCGTCCACCCAGGCCGCGAGCCGCAGAAGCTCCCGGCGCCGGGACGCGCCCTGCCCGACGGACCGGATCATCCGTTTGGCGTTCGCCAGCAGCGACTGCAACGCCCGCATGGTCGCGTCCCGCAGTTGGGATACCTCGCTGCGCCGGCCGTCACTGTCGCTGAACCAGGCCCGCAGGCCGGCCCAATCGGCCAGGTCATGACCGCGGCTGTGTTGTACGGCGACGCCCAGGTCGGCGGCGGCTCCGGCCAGGCCACCCTCCCGCAGCATGGTCACGAGGCCCGTGAGGTGCGGCTCCAGCCGATCCAGGTGACGTTCGATACGCGGTGTGAGCAGGACGATCTCTTCGGTGATCGACTCGATGTAATCCAGGAGGAGATCCTTGAACCCGCCGTATTCCGCGGTGTCCAAGTCGTAGCGGGCGAGCACTTGGCCGAGGAAGGCATAGAAGTCGCGGACCGAATCGCGGAACGTCCAGAACTGGGCGAATACGGTCGCGACCATCTCCCGGGCAGTGCCGGCGTCGATTCCGCCCGGCTGTTCCAGGCGGTCCGCCAAGTCGGTCAGGCCCTGGCTGATCAGGCCGAGCAGTTCGCGGCTGATCTCGCGGGCGGCGTCGGCGCTTTCGAGCAACTCGTCGGCCTGGCGCTGGACCCGCTCGCCGAGCGGCGAAAGTTGGAAGCGGGAACGGGTGCGCTGGTACTCCTCGATGCTCCGGACACGGACACTGTGGGAGCTGGGCAGCAGGTTGCCCCAGGTGACGAGCTTGTTGAGACGGCTGACCGCGGTGTCGAGGGTGATCTCGTGATTGTCGGCGGTGAGTTCCTCGACGACCTGCTGGGCGGAGAGGTCGGTCATCAACGACCTGGCGAACAACCGCATGATGGCGAGGTAGGAGGTCCGCTCCGGCACGGTGAGGTAGGTGAAGGCCTCGAGACGTTCCAGATCCTCGTCTGCTTCCTCCACGCTTCGAGAATAGGCGACCGCGAACGACGACAGCGCGTCCGCCGGGCGCGACTCGATCGGGTGGTTGCGTTTTGCGGCAACGATGCCGCCGCGAGCACAATGTCGCAATCGGAAGGGGAGATGCGCGACCCTCGATCGCACGGTGGGCGCGGGCGGCTACAATTTTGACTTTTGCGTGAGCCCGTAAGCCACAGAGAGGTCACTGCTCAGTGGGTAGGAACGGCCGGGAACGGCACAAGGCCAAACGCAAGGCGGCGGACGCGGCGCGGCGGCGCAGAGGTGTCACCGAGCCCAGCCTCGACGAGCCGGTGATCAACTTCTTGCGGGCCGGCGGTCCATCGCCCGGCCAGGTCGTCGAGCAGCTGATCAATTGGGCGATCGCGGCCGTCAGCCACCAGCAGCCGGGCGAGTTCGAGCGCTGCCGGGACCAACTGGTCGCCGGCCCGGGTGGTGCCGTAGGTGTTCAGATCGTCAACCGGACGTTGTTCGCCTCCCTTCTCGACCAGGTCGAGAAGGCCTGGCAGCGAGGCTGGCAGCCCGCCGAGCTGGTCCGGGCCGCGCGGCGGGAAGCCGGCGTACGGCATGCCCGGCTGATGGCGGACGCCTGCGCGGCCCAGATCCGCGAATATCCCGCGGCGTCAGTCGGTCCGGACTGGACGAGGCAGCTCGACGCCGCCGGGGCGAAGGTCTGGTGGGCGCACGACGACCGTTTCGTCGATGCCTGGGCGGAAAGTCACGGTGTCGACCGGGCGGAGGCGATCGGGACGGCCATCGAGGCGGTTCACCTGCTGTTGACGATGCCGCCGGTCGAAGTGGTCAGCCCGATGTCAGGCGCCACCGACGCGGGGACAGCGACTGGCGAGCTGGATCAGCGGCTGCTGGCCCGCGTACGGGCACTGCTGGCCAAGGCCGAGGCGACCGACTTTCCGGAGGAGGCCGAGGCCTACACGGCCAAGGCGCAGGAACTCATGACGCGCCACCGCATCGACCACGCGTTGCTGGCGGCCACGGCGGGCGAACGCACCCGGCCGGGCGGCCGGCGGATCGCCGTCGACAACCCGTACGAGGCCGCGAAATCGCTGCTGCTCCAGGTGGTGGCCGAGGCCAACAGTTGCCGTGCGGTGTGGATGAAGCGGTTCGGGCTGGTGGCGGTCGTCGGCTTCGCGGCCGACCTGGACGCCACCGAGGTGCTGTTCACGTCACTGCTCGTGCAGGCGACCCGGGCCATGACGGCCGCGGGGTCGAAGACGGACAGATTCGGGCGTAATACGACCCGGTCGTTCCGGCAGTCCTTCCTGACCTCGTACGCGTCGCGGATCGGCGAACGGCTCAACGAGACCTCGGACCAGGTTGGCCGGGAGGCCGCCGCCTCGGACCGCGGCGCCGCCCTGCTGCCGGTGCTCGCGGCGCGCTCCAGCGCGGTCGACGATGCGATAGCCGAGCAGTTCCCGAGAATGGCACACATCTCGACCAGCGTGAACAACGGCGAGGGCTGGGCGTCGGGCCGGGCAGCCGCCGATCGCGCGGTCCTGCACGGACGAGAGGGACTCACGTCATGAGGGGCCTCATCTCGGTCGAGTAGTACGCGAGGGCTGGTATTCGGTTCTCGTGGCGTGTTGAGCAGGCCGCCGATGGCGTGCCCCCTCGTTCACCCGTACGGCCTTGACCCGGCCGGCCGCTGTCAACTGGGTCTTAGGCTGGGGAGATGAAGGTTTTGTCCATCCAGTCGGCGGTCGCCTATGGGCACGTCGGCAATTCCGCGGCTGTGTTCCCGCTGCAGCGTATCGGTGTCGAGGTTGTCGCGGTCCCGACGGTGAACTTCTCGAACCACACGGGCTACGGCGCCTGGCGGGGGCCGCTCATCCCGCCGGCCGAGGTGGCCGAGATTCTGCTCGGGGTCGAGGAGCGTGGTGTGTTTCCGCAGATCGACGCGGTGTTGTCCGGGTATCAGGGTGGGGTGGGGATCGGTGATGTCATCGTCGACGCCGTGCGGCGGGTGAAGGCCGCGAACCCGTCGGCGGTCTACGCGTGCGACCCGGTCATGGGTAATGCCAAGTCGGGATGCTTCGTCGCGCCGGAGATCCCGGTCCTGCTGCGGGATCGGGTGGTGCCGGTGGCCGACATCATCACTCCCAATCAGTTCGAGTTGGGATTTTTGACCGGTACCGAGCCGGGCAGTATCGAGTCGACCCTCGCCTCGGCCGACCTCGCCCGGGACCTGGGGCCCTCGACCGTGCTGGTCACGAGTGTCGAGCGGCCCGACCGGGAGGAGGGCACGATCGAGATGCTGGTGGTGGACGACACCGGCGCGTGGCTTGTGCGTACGCCGCATCTGCCGTTCAAGGCGAACGGGTCCGGTGACGTCACGGCCGCCCTGTTCACGGCCCAGTACGTCGCGACCGAGGACGCCGCGGTGGCTTTGGAGCGTACGGCCTCCAGTGTTTTTGATCTGATCGAGACCACCTACCGGTCCGGCGAACGTGAACTTCAGTTGGTGCAGGCGCAGGAGTTCTACGCCGATCCGCGCATGCAGTTCCGGGCCGAGCAGGTGCGCTGAGCTCCAAGGTGACGATCGGACCGCGGATGGTCGTCCGTGCGCTGATGGGGTGGATCGGGCAACGAGAATCGAAGTCGACCGATATCTTGAGCGGCGCGGCAAGCGCGGCTGCACGTTCGATCGACTCGACTCGTTGTTCACCCTCGACATCGCGCGGCGAGCGTCCAGTTGGGATGATGTCGGCATGGCCGATGAGGTGGAACTGTACGACGTCATCAGTAAGGTGCGGGGTGACCTGGTCCGGGCGATGTGGGAGGGCGAGGACAAGGATCTGCGGTTCCGGCTCGAGTCCGTGGAACTCCAGCTCGAGGTCGCGGTCGTCAAGACCACCAAGGGTGGCGGGAAGGTGAAGCTCGTCGTGCTGGACGCGGACGCCGCCAAGGAGAAGGCCACGACCAACCGTCACCACGTCAAGGTCGTGCTGAGTCCCCGGCTGGCCGGCACGCCGGACGAGCAACCCTGGGTGTCCGGTCCGACAGTGGAGGGTGAGGAGTAGCAACAGTGCGGCCCGAACGGCTGGTGGAGGTCATCGTCGACAAGATCGGCGGGACGCATCGCGGGTCGGGATACCGAATCACTACAACCACTGTGCTCACCGCATGGCACGTGGTCGACGGGGCAACCCGGCTCGAGGTGCGGTTCGACTCCGGGCTCCCCACCGCCCGCACCGTGATCGCCGAGACACTCGGCGGCGATCCCGAGTCCGACCTGGCGCTGCTCAGTTTCGCGGCCACGGACCGGATCGACCCGGAACCGCCCGCCCGGCTGACCGGTGCGGGGGCGGACGTCGAAGTTCGCATCGCTGGTTTTCCGCGATGGAAACTCCGCGGCGGAAAGTATCGCGACTCCGCGGCTGAACCTGGGACGGCCGCCCTGCTGGCGAACCGGCGGGAGGGCACATTGCAGATCACCGTGGCGCCGCCCGCCGACGACCCGGACGCCCGGACGCCCTGGGAGGGCATATCCGGTGGCCCGGTGTTCGCGCGTGACCGGCTCGTCGCGGTCGTGTCGCGGCATCACCGGCGCGAGGGCCTGAACCGGCTGACCGCGACGCCGATCGCCCGCTGGGTGGACCGACTCACCGACGACGGTCCACCGGAACTGCTGGCCGCGCTGGGTCTGAACCCCTCCAGTTCACTACCCGCAGTCGCCGTCGCGCCGGTCTCCGCCTACCGGACGCAGGTTCGGGAGATCGCGCCGGAGAAGCTGGTCGGCCGGGAAACCGAGCTGGCAGAGCTGGGCCGGTTCTGCGCGGGGCCGGAGAGCTACGCGTGGTGGCAGGCGCCGCCCTGGGCGGGCAAGACCGCGTTGATGTCGAGTTTCGTGGTCAATCCGCCTCCCGAGGTCGAGGTCGTGTCGTTCTTCGTCACCGGCCGGCTCGCCGGGCAGGCGGACAGCACCGCCTTCACCGACGCGCTCCTCGACCAGTTGGCTGCCGTTCTTGGCCGGGAGGTGCCGCCCGGATCCGGCCCTGCCACCCGGGAACCACTGCGCCGTCAGTTGCTCATCGAGGCCGCCGACCGTTGTGCGGTGGCCGGGCGACGCCTGGTGCTGGTGGTCGACGGCCTCGATGAGGACACCGGAACCACACCCGGTTCCGAGGTGCCCAGCATCGCGTCGCTGCTGCCGGCCCGTCCAGGCCCCGGCCTCAAGGTCATCGTGGCCGGTCGGCCACACCCACCGATTCCCGGAGACGTCCCCGGCGATCACCCGTTACGCGGCTGCCCGGTGACGGAGCTGTGCCCGTCGTCCTTCGCCCAGGACATCGCTCGCCAGGCGGTCCGGGAGCTGGGCCGCCACCTCGCACACGGCGACATCCAGCGCGACCTGGCGGGTCTGCTTGCCGCCGCCGGTGGCGGCCTCACCCTGGACGACCTGATCGAGCTGGCCGGGCAACCCCGCTACGCCGTCGACGACGTCGTGAACGGCGTGTTCGGCCGCACGGTGGAGCGCCGCGACGACGTCTACCTCTTCGCCCACGAAGTCCTTCAGGCGTTGGCGATGGAGCAGCTGGGCGCGACAGAGCTGGGCCGTTACCGTGACCGCATCCACGCGTGGGCGGCCGGGTATCGCGAGCGCGGCTGGCCGGGGGAGACGCCGGGCTATCTTCTTCGCGGCTACGTCGGCCTGCTGCGTGAGCTGCGTGACGTGCCGCGGCTGATAGCTGCGAGTACCGACCGCGTCCGGCACGATCACATGCTGGCCCGGCTGTACACCGACACCGCGGCGCTGGCCGACATCAGTGCGACGCAGCGCATGCTGCTCGCCGAGGCCGAGCCCGACCTCGTCGCTCTGGGGCGGCTCGCCGTCCACCAGGACGTCCTGGTGCAGCGCAATCTCAACATGAACCCGGATATTCCGCTGCTTTGGCGACGTCTCGGCTTCCCGGATCGGGCCACCGCACTGGCGGAGTCGATCACCGACCCGGGCCGGCGGTCGCGGGCGCTGCGGCAGCTGGCCCGCCAAGCGGTGGCCGAGGGAGATGAACAGGGCGTTCTGAGCCTGCTGGGGAAGCTGGACACGTCCAGTCGCCAGGCGGTGACCATCGCGGCGATACAAGCCGCCGACGGTGCACCTGAACGGATCCGCCCGCTTCTCGACCTGGAACTCGGCGCGTCGGCTGCGACACCGGTCGCCGGGCGGCGGCGCCAGCTCGTCGGGCTTGCCGTTCCGTTGGTGCGGGCCGGGGACCGCGCGAACCTCGAGTACCTGATCGCGGGCATCGGCGGTCCGGAATCGCAAGCCGAGGTGCTGCTCAGCCTGGCCGACGAATGCGATCAACCGGACGTGCGCATGGACCGGAGGACGCTCGCGCAAATCGGCCTGTCGATCGCGGCCGGGTGGCCGCCGAGCGTTGATCGGGGGCGGGCGCTGACCGTTTTGGACCAGCTCCGCCGGTACGACTCCGCGCCGGCCGGCTCGGCTCTCAACCGATCCACCTCGATCGCGCCTTCGATGAGCACAGAGTTCCACCCGGATGAGGACTTCGCCGACTCGTTCGAATGGGACGACGACTTCGCCGACTCACTGCCGGATTCGTTCAGCGCGAGTCACGAGAGATCGGCGGCTGCCTCGACCCTCGCTGGGTCCGGGTCCCCCTCGATCGTGCGAGCCACGGACTGGCTCGGCCAGGCCGAGGCACGCTGGGAGTCCGGCGACAAGACCGAGTCCAGGGCGCTTCTGGACAGGGCAGTGGCGGCGATCGAGGCCCCGTTCGCCGCGGACGGCACCGCCTTCCACCACCGGGTCGCCCGTCTTGCCGCGGCGCTCGGAGGTTTGGACCACGTTGCCGCGATAGCCGGCAGCATCGGGCGGCCGACGGGGTTCCACGTCGCCTGTGCCGGCCTCGGGGTCGCCGCGTCCGCCAGCGAGCCGGCGGCTGTAGCCGTGCTCCTGGAGGCGGCGGTGAAGATGCTCGACTGGTCGCCGGCGACGGTGGAAACCCTCATCCGCGCCGCGTGTCGCGCGGGCTACGCCGATCACCTGGGTCACGCGCTTCGGCGGCACATGTGGCTCTGGGATGACGCGGGTTGCGCGGACATGGCCCGAGTCTTCGCCGCCGAGGGCGTGCCTGACCAGGCGATGGTCGTTCTTCTCCACGTCGGGTCCGAGGAGGTGCGGGCCCGGGCCGTCGACGAGATCCTGGCGACCGGGATCAACGGCGGTTCGTTTGCCAAGGCGCTCGACCTGGCCCTCGAGAGCCCTCCCGCCGGGCGCGTCGATGCTCTGGTCGCCGTCGCGCGGATGGCCACCGGCGTGGACGATGCCACCGCCCGGGACGCGGCCGCGGCGGCCGAACTGGCGGCGCGTTCCCGGCCGGACCCGCGCTGGCAGATCGACGTGCTCCGGCAACTGAGCGGGCTCACCGCCGCCGCGGGCGACCCCTCGACGACCACGGCCGTGCTCCGAACGGTGCGGGAGATGGCCGGAGGGCTCGACACCCTCTTCGATCG
>DASRYP010001012.1:0-3222 GCA_035687165.1 Actinoplanes sp.
GGACGAGCCGGCGGCCGAGTATGACCGCCACCCCGGTGGCCACAGCGAGGGCGGCGAGGAGGTAGGCGTTGCCGGGAATGTGCTCGATCGGGCTCCACCCGTACTCGCGGCGCTCACCCCACGGTGGCCACACGAACGGGCGGGCCACGAACAACGCGGTCCATCCGATGCCCGCCCACCGGTTGCGCTCCCACAGCGCCAGCGCGACCGGCACGGCCCACACCCAGTGGTGGGACCACGAAACCGGGGAAGCGAGCAACATGGCCAACGCTCCCAGGCCAGTGCCGAGCACCCGGTCGCCACGGCGCCAACACACGGCGCCGACGACCAAGACCGCGAGAGCGAGCGGCCCGGCGACCGCGAGCCATAGGACAGTCGGCGGCGGACCGTCGAGCAGCCGGGTGAGCGCACCGAACAACGATTGGTTGTGGGCCAGTTCCGGGGGACCGACCCGGCCCGCCTCGATGAGATTCTCGGTCCAGTACGCCTTGGCCGCGCCCGGGCTGACCGCGACCCCGATCGCAACAGTGCCGGCGAAGGCCAGGAGCGCCCGTCCCGCAGTCCTCCGACGACCGACCAGCACCAGCAGGACGACAAACACCAGCGGGGTCAGCTTCACCCCGGCTGCGATGCCCACGAGCACGCCGGACCAGCGCCGTTCCGGGTGGACCAGATCGACGAGCACCGCCAGCATCAGCAACAGGTTGATCTGGCCGAATGTGAGATTCTGCCAGACCGGTTCCAGCGCGAGCGCACCAATGGTCAGCAGCGCGACCAGCCCCGCCGGAACGGCACGGCCGAGCGCACGCCCCACCAACAGGACGGTTCCGGCCAGCGCGCCAAGCGACGCCGCAGTCCACAACGCTGTGGCGAGCCAGAATGGCAGCTGCCCCAGCGGCAGCATCGCCACCGCCGCGAACGGCGGATAGGTGAACCGCAGGTTGGTCGCCGGGTCACGGGCCCCATAGAGCGGCAGACCGTCAAGAATCCGGCGGCCGCCGTACTGGTAGACGGAAAGATCCACGAATCCACCGTGGACGCTCAGCTTGGCAGGTACCTCCGCCCAGGCCACCGCACCGGCCAGGACGGCGGCGACGACGACGACCACGGCCAGGACCGGACCGATTCCTCGCAGCGCGCGACTGCCTCACCAGGGCACATGCCCGCTGCGGTACACCATTATCGAATCGTAGTACGCGGCACCATTCCCCCGGCGGGCCGCACACTGGCCACGAAGCGTGACACCGGGCGCCGACTCAGCTCCGACGCGGTGCAGTTGGCTCCGGTCAGCCGTGCGAACGTCCGCGAAACCCGACAAAGCCGGCGGCAAGAACGTCCACCAGTCCGAGCTGACCAAGGGGCTCGAGTACATCCGGCCCGGCGACGCGATCACTGTCGTCTCCCTCAACCGGCTCGGCCGACGAGGCCGCCGCAGCCGACGAGGCCGCCGCGGACTGTCGGACGGGACAACAGCAGCGCTTTCCTCATCTAGGGCTGCAGGACCGCTCGGGGGGCAGACTCGTGGAAGAGCATGGTGACGTGGTTGGCGGGGATGCGCTCGGCGGTGAGGCGGGGCAGTTCGGTCCGGCCCAGTTCGAGGGCGCGGTCGGTGATGAACGGCCGGGACGAGTCGTCGCCGTCGTGTTCGGCCAGGATGATGTGGACGGGGACGTCCAGGGGGGCGAGCAGCGGGAGCGTCGGCCGGCCGGCGAGCGTGTCGACCGCGTCGTCGATGAGGCGGGACTGGTTCACCCGGGGTCGGCCGGTGTCGTCGAGCAGGTAGGCGGCCCACTCGAGCAGGAACGGGCGCAGGTCGGGGCGGCGCGCGACGGCCCGGCCCTCGATCTGGTCGACGAACGCGTCCGGGTCGGAGAAGCGACGGCCGAGCGGGCGGACCAGCAGTGTCCACATCGCCCGCACCACCGGACGCCGGACGGTCCAGCGCGGCTCGGGTGGCACGCCGCCGTCGAGGAGCACCAGCTTGCGTACGCGGTCTCCCAACTTGGCCGCCACCACCGGCGCGAGGTAGCCGCCCATCGAGTGGCCGACGAGAACCACGTCGTCGAGCCCGCACTCGTCGGCGACGCGGACGACTTCGGCGGCGTGACCCGCGAGACCCGGGCCGGCGTTGGTGGTCAGTGAGCCACCACGGCCGGGCAGGTCGGGCGCGAGCACGCGGTGACCGGGCAGCGCCGCGGCCAGCGACCGCCACACCTCGGACGTGTTGGTCAGGCCGTGCAGCGCGAGCACGACAGGACCGCTCCCGGTGGAGTTCCACTCGGCGCAGGTGAGACCGGCGATGTCCCGGCGTTCGAAGTCACGGTGTGCGGGCGCGATCACCCGACGACCCTACTTGCCGTCCGGCCGGTACGAGGTGAACAGGCGCTGAGAATTCGGAAGCCGAGCGTCCGGAATGGTGCCTATGCGAGGTGCTGACCGACATTCCCTGGGAGCCGCCGCGGGCGGGCACCGAGACGGCACATCTGCTCGGCGCGCTGGACGGGCTGCGTACGACGTTCCGCTGGAAGGCCGACGGCCTCGACACCGAGGATCTTCGAGCTGCCCTGAGAGTGCGCGTCAGGCCCGAACGGTCAGGCGCACGGTGACAATGTCGCCGACGGCAAGACCTTCACCACGGCGTACGGCTGCCTTGAGCGGCACGATGTAACGGCCGTCCTTGGGCCACAGCGAGGTCGTGAAGTCGGTGCCGCCGACGCGGGCCGCCACCGGGATTATCCCCCAGCCGTAGCTGACCTGCGACGACGCCGACTCGATGGCGGCGCATTCCTCGTCGGGGACAGTGACGAAGTGGAACGGCGACGGTCCGCGCCAGAACCAGATCTCCCCCGTGAACTCCATCTCCATGTATTCCCCCTGGTCGGGTAACCGCGTCCAGGAAGGGTAAGCCGCCTCGCCCCTCTCCGGTTCGACCCCGCCGGTTCGTGCTCAGCCGACCGGGCAATGCCTATCACGCAGATAGGAATGCTATGCTCCAGCGGTTCCTGGCCGGACCGCATCCTCAGCGAGGCGCCGAGTGACCACCTTGACCGAGCGGGCTGCCGCCCTGCTCCTCGCCGACCACGCCTTCGCGCCGGCGACGCCCGGTTTCGTCGGCGCGGCCGTCGACCTGCCGCTGAGCGCGCCCGGGATGCCTGATGCCCTGCTCACGGCGCTGGCTCTGCGGCCGGTGCTGCGGCACGGGTTCCTCACCGCGAGCTCGCC